>JAYEII010000142.1:59918-61452 GCA_034660015.1 Methanobacteriota archaeon
CCTTTGCCTTCACTATTTCTAAATCAAGAGGTGTATTTATATTTATTGCAAGCAACGGGTCATTGAACACAAGAGGTAAATTCTTTCTCCCCTTGGTAACGATGTTCAAGCCAACTGCAACTAATCTCCGCCCATCGTGTTTAAATACATAAGAGGGAACCACATAAGGAGGGATTATATCCAGCGGAACTGCGCCTGTAATACTATTGCCTCCGCCAAAGTCGTTGTGACTGTAAAAATCAATAATTGAATTGATATGCGCGGGTTTCAGGAAAGCGATGTCGCATGCGACGGATACAAATTCCGGATAACGTGCAAGCAAATATCGTAAGTCCGCATGGTATCCTTTCCCGGGTGTTTCTAATAGCTCATAATCCTGCAATTTGCAATATTCCGCTGTTTTCGGTGTGTTTTTCGAGATAGCTACAAGGAATCCTTCTGCCTTTGAGTCTCGTACGTTTTCTATCACCAAATCTATTAGCCGTTTCTGGGTTTCGCTTTCACTTCCACTTCCTCTTCGGTCTATCTTTATGAGTGCTTTCTCTTTTCCTTCTCCTAATCTGCTGCTCTTCCCGCCTGCGAGGATTATCGCTATCATTAAACTTTTCTTTACAAAAGAAAAGTTTATTTTAAAAAACATATTTTTGCTTTGCAAAAAAAACTTAAAATATCAAAATGTTACCTGAAAAATAGCCCATATAAACAGAGTCGCACATCTTGCGAGTTCGTTTGACGCCCCTATTACGTCCCCGCTTATGCCCACATCGCCGAAATTGCTTTTCGCAATGCGAGAAACGAATAACGCGACTGCGATGCCCGTAAACACGACAAAGAAATGCAGTGAAAACGCAGTGAAGATTAAAGAGATAAGTATAGCAGATATGAGCGCCACCACGTACCCTGATTTTGAAAACGAGTGAATAAACAAAGCACCCATACCGCCCCCTGCACCTTCTTCTGATTTCCCGAATATCATACAGGTGTTCATGCTTATCTTTGCCGAAACTTCTGCAATTACGAATACAGAAGCGAAATGATAACATGAGCGTAAATCAAAGCTGTGAGCTGTTTTTGTTAAGCCAGCACACACGGTTTCAATGGCGAAAAAGCTCAATAGGATAACAAAAACAGTGGCAAACAATCCTGCTATTCCTATTTTCTCGTCTTTCATCGCTCTTCTCTTGTCTTCCTTAGTTCCTCCTGCCATTACGCCATCGAAGAAATCGGCTAAACCGTCCAGATGCATCAAACCCGTGACAAGGTAAATAGCGAGCAGAACGAGCAAAGCGGCAATATCGGGTGCTGAACCCGAACATTCAAAAACGACAAAAGCTACCGCAGCGACGACCAATCCGATTAATAACGCGACAAAAGGGAAAAGGTACGTCCTAGCGGCTACTTCTTCTATTCTCACATCTTTTCTTACCGGTATTTGCGTCAGGAAACTGATTAGGTCGAGCATTGTTTATTGTATATAAAGCATGACTTCCCTCTATTTAAGACACAGATTTACACTGATTTACGCAGATTTATT
>JAYEII010000143.1:0-4526 GCA_034660015.1 Methanobacteriota archaeon
AAGTACAACTTAGAGGTTCATGTTTACCTCTCCAAGGAGGGAAAGGTGGTTTTAAAGTTCTACAAGCTCTTGAAAGAAGTTAAAGAGCATTTTCCAAAGGTGAGTCCCGAGTTAGGACCAAATGCTCCTTTCCTATCAGGAAAAATACAGTTGGGCAAATACGATTTCGTTTTAGTCGCTCCCGCTACGGCAAATACCGTGGCAAAGATAGCATACGGCATCGCGGATTCGCTTATTACCAATTCGGCTGCGCAAGCGATGAAGGCGGACGTGCCGGTGTATATCTTCCCCGTGGACCAGAAAGAGGGCGAGATACTAACAAAGCTGCCCAACGGCAGGGACCTGAAGTTACGAATTCGGAAAGAGGATGTGGAGAACGTAGAGAAGTTACGAAGAATGCGTGGTATTACGATATTGAGCAAAGTGGAGGAGATAGAAGAGGTGGTGAAGAAGATATGCCAATAGTATTCTGTATAGCGGGGATAAAAACACACGACAAATAAGTTCTTTTGGTAAAGCTTTTCTTTTGTAGAAATGCCGATGTTTTGTCTTGATACCGCTCTTTAAGAACCTGCACGAGCTTCTCAATATTAGTCGGCAAGTTCTCTCACCTTCTGGATATTCTCACTATCTCCTCTCCGGTTATCAACAGGAGTCTCAAGGATCATCGGCAACTCCTTGAAGTGTTCTTCTTTGAGAATCACCCGAAAAGCATCTTCCCCTATATACCCAAGCCCAATATGCTCATGCCGGTCCAGTCGCGAGTTCAGACCCGCCTTTGCATCGTTGAGATGGATGAGCTTCAGATGTTCAAGTCCAATGACCTCATCAAAATGCTGCATCGTGGCTTTCAGGCTCTCTTCAGTCCGTAATTCATACCCGGCAACAAAGCCGTGGCAGGTGTCAAAGCAGATTCCTATTCGTTCCTTATGCTCAATACGGTTCATGATATGTCGAATATCCTCGAAGGTCCCACCCATACTATTCTTTGTCCCGGCGGTGTTCTCCAGAAGCAGCATCACCCCATTATCAACTTCACTGAATGCCGTGTTAATTGCGTCCACTATCCTCTGAAAACCTCCTGCTTTACCATATCCGCGATGACTCCCAAGGTGAGTGACGAGGTATGGGATATGTAAAGCGTCAGACCGTCTCAATTCTTTAATAAGAGATGCCACAGACCGTTTATAAACATCATCAGTCGGTGCAGCAAGATTTGGGAGGTAGGGCATGTGGTCTACCGGCGGGAATATCCCGGAATGTTCAACCTTCTCAGTGAATCGCTTTGCCTCAATCGCTGTAAGCTCATTGATCTTCCACCCTCGGGGGTTTCTCGTGAAGATCTGGAACGTATCACAACCTTTCTCTAATGCTCGATCCACTGCCTTATCTATCGCATTTGCAATCGAGACGTGAACGCCAACGCGAACCATTATCTTTTCTCCTTCTTCTAAGAGGATTAATGGCGTTCAGATTAGATAAAAGGTTGGGTAAGATGAAATTCCCTTGTGAGATAATAGTGTGGGAAGTATTGCCCTGCATACGAGCGGCACTCGCAGAAGAGCTGATTAAAAGAGGTTTATCCCAAAATGGAATCTCTAAAACGCTTGGGATTACGCAGGCTGCGGTATCGCAATATACATCAAAGAAAAGGGGTTCAAGGCTCAATTTTCAGGAGGGGTCGAAAGA
Organism: Methanobacteriota archaeon; assembly: GCA_034660015.1. Classification (GTDB taxonomy): domain Archaea; phylum Halobacteriota; class Syntropharchaeia; order Alkanophagales; family Methanospirareceae; genus QEXZ01. Next base: position 1,690 of record JAYEII010000143.1, read on the forward strand.
GGAGCTAAAAAAACTTGCTGACGACCTCGTGCGTGGTTCCGTTGATGACCTCGTCGTGAGAATCTGTAGGATATGCATGGAGGTACGCGCAGAGGGAACAGTTTGCAAATTGGAGTTGTGTAACGCCACGGAAAAATAGCACTTAGTGTATGTCACAAAAGAGATGTATGTTTTTGGACATACGAAGGAAAAAGTGCTGCAAACAAGGAAAAAAATTCATATATCCCTATAAGGAGCTATATCGCAGCCAGTACACGTAAGACTGTTTTTCAAAAACTTCTGAGTGTAAGGGTGCTTTTAATAATTTGGTTTGGATTGTTGTCTTAATTGTTGTCGGAAAAAGTTCTGCGCAGCAGGTAGGGACTTTTTTCGTTTATAAGAGCATTAGGAGTCCTTCTTTCCATCTTCTCACTACCTTGCATGATAGCCACCTCCTGTGAGAAGGTTATTCATTTATCATTTCAAGCCGCATCCTGAACTCTTTTCTGTGCCGTTTCTCTTCATCCAATATATGTTTCAGGACGCCGACCACTTCTGCATCATTTATCGCATCAATCTGCTGCTTGTACTTCTCGATGCCTTCTGTTTCAAGTGCTATCTGCCTCTCTAATTGACTTTTCAGGTCATCTCCCCCGAACTCAAGTTCTTTGTGTTCCATACTTGGCTTTCCGCCCCTTTTCACTATCAGCTCGGCAAGCCACCACATGTGCCTCATCTCGTCAACAGCAATATCCTCTGTGACTCTGCTCGGGTCGCACTGGTCCATTACAAAGGCGTTTCTCACATATATCATCGTGGCTTCTATTTCCATGACAAAGTCTTCATTCAATAACCTGATTATTTCTTCAACTTCCAACGTTTTTTCCACCATGTAATAATATTCATAGGTGTTCGGATAAGATATTGTGATTCCGACTATTGATACCTTTTGTATAGTATAAAAGCGATTATTTTACCCGGTGATACGACGTATGGCTTTAAATGATGAAAAGGGAGTAGACCCTACGGTAGAGACTATTGTAGAGATGTTTCCGGAGGCGTTTTTAAGAAACACTGCGCGAGAGACAGGAGTTGTCAGAAGGGAGCGTAAAATTGACCCGGTTATTCTTTTCTGGGTGTTAACGCTTGGATTTGGAATGCGTTTTTTGAGTACTACCAGAGGGCTAAAGAGGAAATACGAGGAAAAAGCGGATATAGAACTGAGTATAAGCAGTTTTTACGACCGATTCATTCACACCGGAGATGGCTGATTTCCTTCATAGGTGCGTGCTCCATGCGATTGAGTTTCAAGCACCGCAACCCGGTCGTATTTTGGGCGATAAATTGAAGCGTTTTAAGGATCTTGTTATCCAGGACAGCACGATTATCAGGTTGCATGAATCCCTTGCGAAGATATGGCCTGCTGCAAGGTCAAAGAAAGTCGCGGCTGGCGTTAAAGTCTCATGTGTCGTTAGTGCGATTGCCAATAGCCCTAAATCCGTCAGGATATACCCGGAAAGGACAGCAGAGGCTAAAATACTTCGCTTGGGACCCTGGATCAAGGACCGTATCCTGCTCATCAACCTCGGATACTTCAAGTACCTCTTCTTTGACAGAATCGACCGCTATGGCGGCTATTTCGTCAGCAGGCTGAAAGGAAATGCCAATCCATTGATTGTTGGCGTCAATCGTAAATGGCGAGGGGACTCGATAGATGTCGTGGGGAAGAAATTGCAGGATGTTCTTCCACTCCTGAAGCGAGAAGTCCTGGATGTGGAAGTGGAGGTCAAATTCAAGCGTAGAAAGTACAAGGGGCAGCAAAGCACGGTGAATAGAAGATTCCGGGTGGTATGTGTTTTCAATTTGGAATCGGGAAAATATCACACCTATTTGACTAATATACCTGTTGAAACCTTATCCGCAGAGGACATAGCACTCCTGTACGCTGCGAGATGGAAAATTGAACTGATATTCAAGGAATTAAAAAGCCACTATCGTATGGATCAGATACCGAGTGCAAACCCAGAGATCGTGAAATGTCTGATTTGGGTTGCTATTCTGACGTTAATGTGCTCACATAGAATACTACGGTTGGTTCGAAATGCGAATCCTGAAAACGCTAACCGATACACGCCTTTACGATGGGCAAAGGTCTTCAGCGAGAACGCAGACAGATTGTTAACAGAAATACTCGACTGCAGGGGGTTGAAACTGGATATGCTCACTTTATACGACATTTGTATCGGTCATGGATGCGTTCCAAATGTTAAACGAGAGAGGTTGATGGAACGATGGGTTACTTAACCGAACACGCATGAGTATTGTTAATAGTCCCTCTATCCCGGCAGGATCAGACTACGGAAGTGAGATAGAAAGTTTTTCTAGTGAGGTAGAGTCCGCTATTGATGATATTGTGGATTCTGTAGAGGATCTTCAAGCTCCTGTGGAGGTTATCTGTTTAGGGATAGACTATCGTCGATATGTTAAATTTCAATTGCTAACACCCAAAGTTAGGAAATCAGATGGAACTTATGAAATTTATAGACGTAAAGAGGTATCAAGAGTAGCCCCAACTATGGAAGATGTTCAATTTTGCATTAACTTTATGATTGAAAGTGCTATAACTCTTCAGAAGTTTGATTTTTAGCGTATAAGAATGTTGAGGCTGTCCCACAATCTAATTATCACATCACAATATAAATAATCCCAAACACGCTTTAGAATATATTGTTATCATATATCCTGCAAAATAAATCAACCGTAAAGTAAAAATTAAGACACTCCACGCGATAACAAGAACGAAAACCTAAAGATAGAAGTTGTTACCGCAGACACAAAATTGGCGACAAAATCATCAA
>JAYEII010000144.1:0-4358 GCA_034660015.1 Methanobacteriota archaeon
TCCTGATAAGCTTGTAGCCTCTAATTTCGCCGTGATATATCTCTTTTCCATCTGCGTATTTCTATTTGTCGGTGTATTGTCCTACTTCGCGAGTGTCCTTATCGGCATATCCAGCCCGAGCATATTTAAAATGCTGTCTATCTCGCTTTTAGGCGGTGTTCTATGCACAACTTTTCTTAATTTCGCTTCTTATTATATCGCAATTCTATCTTTTAGGTTTGGACTGGACCCGGATAACGATACTATACCGCTAATAACCAGCTTAACAGACGTAGTAGGTGTATTGTGCCTTCTTTTTGCACTGTTTTTAATTACACCTTTTTAGAAAAAAGTCATGTATCAAAAAATATAAGTTTCTTTGATTAAACTTTCTTTTTAAAAGAAAGTTTGATTATGCAACTCCCTACGAAATATAGCGCCGGATGCAAGAGCATAGACGAGCTGTTAGGTGGTGGCTTCGAGTCCGGCACCGTTACCCAGTTATACGGCGAGGCGGGCAGCGGAAAAACCAACATCTGTCTCCAGGCGGCGGTGGAATGCGCAAGAAAGGGGAAAACGGTAATTTTTATAGACAGCGAAGGCTTTTCTCCTGAACGATTCTTACAAATAGCTAATGCAAACACAAATGAAACTTCAGAAACGGTAGAACGCATAGCGCAGAGGATTTCAATCTATGAGCCGCATAGTTTCGAGCAGCAAACGTCATGCATAGACGAGATTGAGGAGCTAATAAAGGAAAAAGAAGGGAAGAGCGGGGTTGCACTCGTAATCCTCGATTCCGCCACTCTGTTCTACCGATTGGAGCTGGACGAGGAAAGGAGCATCTACCTGAGAAGAGTATTGGCGAACCAAATAATGCATCTCCTAGAACTCGCTCGCAGATATGACCTTGCAGTTATAATAACGAATCAGGTGTATATGGACATCGAGGAAGGTAATTTACGCCCTTCGGGTGGATATGCGCTCGAGCATCTATCTAAGGTAATCGTGCAGCTTGAGAAGACAGTGGAAGGACGAGGTAAAAGAAGAGCCGTCTTAAAGAAGCACCGGTCTATGCCTGAAGATACTTCTTGCGAGTTTCTTATCACGGGTGATGGGGTGGAGTAACTTTCTGTATTTGCTCATAAGCTCCCTCCATGCCACCATCGGAATAAATTCCAAGACAAGAAAACAAAAGATTTTTAAGGATCTAACACATCACGTAAATTAAGAAGAACAAATTTTTATGGCAGTTAAAGGACATCTTGTGAAGGAGCTTGATACACTTGGTGAGCATCAGTTACGTGAAGTGGCAGAATACGTTGCTTTCTTAAAATTCCGCTCGCGTTTTATGGCACCTCCATCGGTTGATGAAGAAGAGCTAACCAAGCTTTATGAAGAATTTGCCGAAGAAGACCGTCAGCTTGCTGAAGAGGGAATAGCGGACTATGCAAGCGGTTTAGCTAAGGAAGACAAGCAATGACTATAAGACGTGGAGAGATGTGGTTGGCTAATCTGAATCCAACGCGTGGTTCAGAACAAGCAGGCATTCGACCTGTGCTCATTTTTCAGACCGATTTACTTAACAGGTTTGCCACTACTGTCCTGGCGATTCCTTTGACAACAAATTTACGACGTGCATCACTGCCCTCTTGTGTATTAGTTACCCGTGGAGAAGGAGGTCTTGTGAGTGATTCTGTTGCTCTTTGTCATCAATTGCGTGTTTTGGATAAAAGTCGTCTGCAACGGAAACTTGGAACAGTAAGTCAGCAAACTCTTTCTACCATTGAGAACAGAATGCTGTTCACAATGGGGATAATCTAAAAAGCCCCGACCACGCCACCTCGGAATAAATTCCGAGGCATCCGCAATCCCATTTTGGATGTCCTCCGTCACTCCATCCGGATTTTTTATTCACTATCTCTTGTATCTTATGGCGTATGACAGAGTGCTTTCTCCATTGGCTTTTACCGGAACCCTCCACTCTATTCTATTGTTTGACACCTTGGTATGCTCATAGTTTTCCTCTATTATCTCCCAGTCTCCGCCGGTTCTCTCAAGTACCGTGACCACAATACCCTCGTCCTTGTGGTTTCTGAGGTTCACCTCCCACTCGTATTCATACCAATCCGCGAGTTTATTGAAGTCCATCTGTTTCCTCTCACCGACGATGTCAAATGCCTGTCCAATGAATAGACTTATTGTCTCGTTCTTCGGCGTATGGTCTATTGAGTCCTCTCCTATAAACTGCAGCTTTCCCTCTCTGTCTTCCTTGAACACGCGAACTGTTCCCTTCGGAAGAGGAATACCCAGATTATTTTCCTCACTATTGTCGAAGTTAAGCATCACATTAACCTTCTTTTCGCCTGTGTCCGACCAGCCGCGTCCATACCACCACCAGTTGCGTATATCATCATATAGGTATTCCTTTTCGACGTCAATGCCCGCTGCCTCCAGCAGGGAAATCTGTTTCTGCTCGTTGTTCTTTAACGTTGTTCTTCGCTGTAAGTCATACATGTGGTACTCAAACAACGCCTCCTCCTCGAACTGCTTTACTCGCGGCGGAGCCGGTGTAGGTACTGGTGCATACCCGGTTGCTTTCTCCCTTCTAACTTCTTCACGCACCCGGTGAACATCGCCCGCAACAAGCTTAAGGGCGGTGTCCTTGAATGTAGTGCCCGCGTTGTTTGTAACAGTAACCCAGCCGTTCAAATCAAGTTTAGTGTCATCTTTATTGGTCACCACAACATAATCCGCCTTCCACGTCATACCTGAGGTCGTATAGGAGAGCTCCAGTGTATGATTCCTGCTTTCTTCTACTTCCAGAATCCACACCAGCGTTGGCTTCGTCATAAGACCTTCAGGTAGCTCAGGCAGTACCAGATTATTTGAATCTAAGATCTGAATCCTTCCCTCTTTATCTTTTAGGATAAGTTGATCTCCGCGGTAACTAAGCAGTGTACCTTCAATCATCTCCTTTTTGTCTCCGTAGATTAGGTAAGCCACTATGTCTTTGTCGATGTATTTCCTCAGTATCTTACCCCTGCTGACCAAGTCATACTGGAAATTCTGCTCCAATACATTTATCGCGGAATCAACTGCCTTTAGGCGAACACTCGTAGGGTCTATTCTCGAAGCAACACCCTCGTACAGGACATTATTTATTCCCGCAGGGATGTATTTTACCCGGTATTCTTTGACAACGCCGAGATCTGTGTTGTAGATAGTAACCTCCAAATCCTCTGCCTCTGAGTCTATAACGGTAGGGTTATTAATCTGGTTTACACCGACCGCCAACCCTATTACCGCTATGAGAAATAGCCCGCAAACTATTTTTTTATCTATTTTCATAAAAATCCCTTTGTCCTTTGGGATTCCCATATGTACTTCTTATATTAATGTATGTTTTTTTCTATTTTTAAATGTTTCAGTTTTTTCTTGTAACGGCTAAACCCCCGACACCAACGTCGCCATACCCACCGCCCCGGCATACTGCGAATACGGCGGTACAATTATCTCAACGCCGAGTATATTCTCAAATTCTCGTTTCACGCCTTCTATCAATGACACGCCGCCAACAAAAATAATCGGCGGTCGCATTTCCATCTCCTGTATCTGATTATCATATACCTGTGTTGCAACTGAGCGACACACAGCCGCCGCTGCATCTTCCCTCTTCACGCCAGAAGCGAGAGCAACGACAAGGGCCTGTATCCCGAAGACCATGCAATAGCTCTGTAACTCGTACCGCTCCTTCGATTCCATCGCGAGCTGTCCCAATTCGGTGATATCAACATCTACTCTGCGAGAGGCTATTTCCAGGAACCTACCCGACGACCCCGCGCAAATACCGCCCAGGTTAAACGTATTTGCTATTCCATCGCGCATTAGAATCAGCTTGTTGCTCATTCCTCCCATGTCTATCACCGTCGCATCACCTTTATGACATTTGGAAAGCAAAGCAGCCCCCTTTGATACCACGCTCACTTCCTCTAAATTGAGGTCTGCCCTCAAATGTTCGCCCACGAGTTCTCGCCCGTACCCGGTCACGCCAACCGCTTCCACCGCATTTTCTGGAATCCCCGCCTCTTTTAATGCCGCTTCTATCGCATCATCCGCGCTTTTTACCGGGTCTGTCGTTGGCAGCCATCCCTTCCCTATTATCTCGTTATCGCGCATCACCACGACCTTTGTAGTAGAGGAGCCGGAATCAACACCCATTGTAACCCCCTCTTGCTTCTCACGCATCAACAGCGTCTTCCTTGTTATCAGCGTCCTCAACGCCTCTAATCGCGAGTACAGCTCTATCTCCTTCGGCTTCTCCACGTTTGAGTATAATACCACCGACATGTCCGTTCTCTCGTGCAGAAATCGCCTTA
>JAYEII010000145.1:0-4220 GCA_034660015.1 Methanobacteriota archaeon
ATGACCGGCTACGAGGAACAAACTCGCTTTTGCAAATGCATGCACCGCCATGTACCAGAAAGCGACGAGCAGAGCTAAATTTATACCTGCTATCTCCTCGTGAATCCAGAAAGAAGCGGCACCTGCAGCAAACATCAGACCAATGCTCGACATTGTAGAGGCAGCGAGTAAGACCTTCCTCTCCAGCATCCCGGAGCCCGCAAGTGCACCATACAGGCCGGATAGCAGCCCAACGAAGAGTACAACTGTATAAACGAACTCAAGCCCGGGCACGCCATGCAAATGCCACGGCTCGATATACCAGGTAACCTTGAGAAACACGAAAGCACCGGCGGCTACCATTGTCGCTGAGTGCAGGAGTGCACTAACGGTTGTGGGACCGGTCATCGCAGTCATTAACCACTCAGAAAACGGAACCTGCGCCGACTTGGTGAACAGCCCCATAAGGAAACAGAGCATGAGAATTATCGTTCCCACAGCGCCGATACCCATGAATAGCGAGCCCCAATCTATCTCCGATATATTGAGATTACCCGTCAGTACCCAAATCGCCGCGATTGCGAAGAACATGGGCACGTCACCGAACCTTATGGTCGAAATAGCACGCCAGCCGCCAAAGCTCGGTGGCCAGCTCAGTTCCAGCGGCCCCACTTTCCTTCCCGCTTTACCCACGTATGCAATGTCGTCATCGTCACGGAACCAGTGCCCGATTAAACCCCACGATGCCGCTCCAAGTCCTTCCCAGCCCACAAACAGCAGGAACAGGTTATCGCTATACACAACGAGCAGCATTGACGCCGTGAACAGATTGAAGAAGAACCAATACCAGGAAGGCCGGTAATCGCCTTTCATATAATCCAAACCGTAAACGGCAATGAAGAAGGCTATAACAGCAGTTACAACACCCATATACCGCGCTAAATAGTCCGTTATGAGCACGATGTTTATTCCAAGGTCGGGAATCCAGGGATATGCGAATTGAGACGCAGGCAGTGCCTTCGGGAAAGTGAAAAAGATGTATAGACTCATCAATACCGAAACGAAGATACCGAACACCGAAAGGTAAGGCAGTTTCTCTGTCCACCCCTTGCTCTTATATGCTAAAACAATGGGAATACTGCTAACAACTGGAGCTAAGAAGAGCAGCAGGAAAACTACCCAAGCATCTATCATGGCACGAGACCCCCTAAACATAAACCCGGAATTGAATTAAGTCCCTGAATTAGCGCTGTTGATAGCGGTGGGAACAACAACAGCACGGAAACAATACCAATGATGTAAAGAGGCAAATACAGGTAGCTGCTTATCTCCAACCTCTTTGTGTCCTTTGGTTTACCATAAAACACCGTCTTTATCGTGTAGAAGCCGTACCAGACAGAGAGCATAAACATAAATATCATAGCCAGGATAAGCGGTAAGCTCCCGGTCCACCCAAGGAAAGCAGGAGATTTGGGGTTGAGGAACGTCTCTACGGCACCGCGTAATATGAAAAATTCACCTATCATCCCGATCGTTAACATTCCGCCAAGGTTCAGGAATCCAACCACAGCGGCATTGGAAATTGCGGGAATGGAATCGTGCAAACCGCCCATCTTTGTAAGGTCTCGCAGACCATGATGAACCGCGATAATTCCCCCTGCGGATGCGAACAAGATTGACTTACCGAACGCATGCGACATATATTGAATGACTACCGCTATGAGCCCGAAAGGTCCGAGACAGAGTGCTACCAGCACGTATCCCATCTGCGACACCGTGGAATAAGCTAACAGCCGCTTGAAATCCGTCTGCTTGAAGACCGAGAAACCCGCGTAAATACTTGAAAAAATCGCATAGCAGAGTATTGGCATTCGATATGTTTCAATAAACGAATAATCAATAAGAGCAATTCTCAACAGAACATAACCCGCCAGACCCACGGTTAACGGGCTTAGCAGCGCACTTACCGGCGTGGGTGCTTCCGCATGTGCCCAGGGGAGCCATACGTGGGGACCCAGGACAGGCAGTTCAATTATCATGCCAAAGAAGATGAACGCCCACGCGAGCATGCTCACTTTCCCTCCCTGCATCAGCACGTCCAGCGCAAGCGAATCGTTTTCAAACGCGAGTATCACGATGCCTGCAAGCATAAGAACACCCGCAACGGCACACCAGACGAAGTATAACAATCCCACCCACTTCCGGTTGCCATACCCATAGCTGTAAATAAGGAGGAAAGCGGTAATGAGCGAGAGTTCCAGGAAGGCGTACAGGAGGACGAGATTGCCGCTATAAACCAGCCACAACATTGAAGCCGCATAGAGGTTGTACAAGAATATATATTTCCGGAACTCGCTATCGGCATTTCGCTCCATCTCCTCAAACCTATGTGTCATATAGGGCAGCGCAAACAGCGCAATCATCGCGGAAACGATACAAATAGTGAGTCCAAAGGCATGGGAGATAAAATCGAAATTGAGGTAAAATTCACCGAGGGGTGCGGAGAAACTCGCCAGGGGAACCTTCTCCGGACAACCCCGGAATAGACACCCGATAATAGCAAAGAAGGGAAGCAAAAAAGCGAAAGAAGAGAGATAAGTTGCTTTCTTTGGCGTCAAAAGAGGCGCTATTACTATGGCAATCAAAGGCAAGAGCAAGAAGTAAACTAAAGTCATACTTTATCTATCGCCTCCTATGGTAACAGAACTGGTGTAGATGTTCTTTTTTTGCCTGTCCAGCATTATAATCGCATAGATAAGAACTAAAAGTTCGCCGCTGCTCGTGAAAATCGTGAGGATTGCGATACCAAATGCGGCATTACTAATGGCGGAGAAAAGGGGGATCAGGGACATGAATACCGCACCAAACATCAGTTCCAGCGATATAAGAAGTCTAATCACATCTTTACTCGAAATCGCAGTGAGGTATCCAATGAGCAAGATTGCGAAGGACGCTACATAAATTATTGATATATCTGTCGCGTGCATTCAGCTTCCCTCTCCTTCTTTATCTTCGTATTTAAGCCCCATTTTTAAAACGGATAACAGCAGTAGAACCGTGAGCGAAGTCAGGAATATTATGAGCAAGAGGTATTCAGGCGTGATGAATCCCTGAAGCGCAAATTGTATCTTTCCGAGTGGAGCAAGCTGAGCGGCATAAACGGAAAACGCCAGAATGAAGGTGGTTATAACCACGGGCAGCGCCCACAGCCACGAAATCTGGCGCCCGGGGGCAAATCGGTACGTTGCTGCAAGCGCCACGGTTACTATACCCAGCGCACCTACAAATATGAACACGATTAAAACGAAAACGGGCTGGAGGTCAAAAAGGGCGTAAACAGTCGCCACCATAATCATGGTTGCGGACATAAACATAGAAGCATAGAAGTTATCGCGGGTGAGCAATACGACTAAAGATGTCAGCACCGCTGTACACGCAAGAGCCGATAGCAACAACATTTCAATACTCATAGATTCATAGTTTTACGCTAATAGTTAAAAAGACTTTCGGTTTTTTTCGATAAACCTTTCTTTAAGAAAGAAAGCTTTACCAAAGAAATAATTATTTTTTCTTTTTGTAAAAAAGAAAAAAATGAAAGAACAAGCGAAGCAGAAGGTTAAAGAACTCGTTGAACGGTTCCGGTATAATCTTGACGTTTATAAAAGGTCAACATATAACGAGGCGCAGGTAAGGCGAGAATTCATTGACCCCTTCTTTGAAGCGCTGGGCTGGGACGTGAGCAATAAACAGGGATTTGCAGAGCAATACAAAGAGGTTGTGCACGAAGATGCAATAAAAGTGGGGCGTTCAACCAGAGCACCGGATTACAGTTTCAGAATTGGCGATCAAAGTAAGTTCTTTGTCGAAGCGAAGAAACCTGCGGTGAACATAAAAGAGGACATCAGCCCGGCATACCAGCTTAGACGGTATGCGTGGAGTGCGAAACTGCCGTTGTCTGTCGTTAACGGATTTCGAGGAGTTCTCGGTTTTTGACTGCCGAATCAAGCCCAATCCAAACGACAAAACCAGTGTCGGGCGAATTGCGTACTACACGTTTGACGAATATCTCGACAGCGATAAATATGATGCTGGGGAGGTATCCGGATGAACTCATTCAAATAGTGCGTGGTGTGAACAGGGACAATCTGGGTATATGTCTGGACGTTGCGCATGCGAACACGACAAAAACGCTGGATGAATTCTTGAATATCCGCGATAAAGCTGAGGATATGGAGATAATA
>JAYEII010000146.1:0-4197 GCA_034660015.1 Methanobacteriota archaeon
TTGGTTCTATCCCTATTTTCTCTAAAAAAATCGTTCCTGCTTCTGCTATCTCATCAAAGTTCAAAAGCCATTCATTAATTCCTTCTTCTAACCTCGCTTTAACCTCGTTTGGAAGTGTCATGTTTCTATTATAACAATAACAATAGCTTTTCACAGGTTTCCCATGCAGTTTTTCGATCCATTTTTCCGTATTTTGTTAATGCATCAAGATTATCAGAAATACGTTCCAAGCATTCTTTGAGAAACTTAAAATGACTGAATTGTTCGCCAAGGAACGCTATGTCAATATCTGTCCCGCCATGTGCAGGATCAAGAAGTGCAAGAATATCAGCGTAATCTTTTATCAGCTTTCCACGCTCCCACATGGCATCTTCAGAGGTTCTATGCTCTAACCTATATGTCCTATCCCAAGTAGCTTTTAATTTGAAAAGAAATAAAAGTGATCGAGTAGGAACATCAACAGGAATGTTACCTCTAATATTTCTTAGTTCGGTGTTCCCATCAAGGATATGAAAATTTAATATTTCATCTCTCCCTTCAAAATGATAGTTTTTTGCTCTGTTATAAAAATCGATGATTATTTTCTTGCCTTCATGTGTGGTCTTTGCTACAGTATGAATGCCAAGCAAACGATATTGTTCGTATACACGGTTATTCACCAGATGCCACATCAGATGTTGTTTCGTTGCTTTATTGGTTACCAGATCAATATCAGCAGAGCCAAAATAGGAATTATAAGAATCTACAGCCCAACCGCCTATAAGGACTGTAACTGGATTTTCATCATTTCCTTCTCGTACTCTCACCCACTGCAAAATATACTCCAATTCTTCTAGAGATTGTTCAATGATTTCCTGCTCTGGGCTATATTCTGGCATAGTTATCCATCATGGCTTTTGCAATATCCAGTCCGCTATATCCTAATCCCGCTAAATCCAGTAATGTCTGTGCAGGAGAGGTAACGATTATAGATTCGATCTCTCGTTTGTCGCTGAACACATCTCTATCTGGGGTATATATCCGTGCCTTTATGCCTGCATTTTTTCTGGTTTCAAACACCTCCTTAAAAAATCCGACCTCCTTTTTATTCAGATAAAGATAAATCGCATCATGCCTGACCGCATAACCCGTATACAACCCACCAGCAGTATAGCTAGCAAAAGCGAACTTTGACTCTTGTACCTTTAATGCGAGGGAAATTTCCTTTGCGGCAAGAATAGCACGGTCATACTCAATAGTTATCTCTGTTGCGCGCAAATTTTCAAACGGCCTCTCCCAGGCAACACCGTTCAATAATTTGTTTGTATCCGATATGCCCACATAATTTTTTTGTTTTGTCACAATCCCCTGATTGATTAAGCTTTGAATCGTTGCATGCGCCCATCCATAAGATACATTCTCCTTAAGTGCTAACTGTCTAATAGACGTTGTTTTCTCCTTTAGAAGTCGGGTGACCACTTTCCATGATTTATCTGAAGTTATTTTGATCTTCCTCTTTGGAGTACCATAGTCAGATGTAGGAAACCTGATTGTATGCGGGAGTTGAACTAACGTTATATCAACTTTTTTGGCTATCTCTTCTTCACGGGGTGGAATGACCTTGCCAGCAATAACAAAGAGATAGTTCGATGCTAACTTTTTCTCTTTCTGCTTTTGCATGACCTCTTTTAAGAGGGTTAACCGTGCGATAGTATCAATGGTAACTCTGGATTTTATCTCAACAAAGAATATTCTATTTTCGTCCTCTATGACCAAATCTGCCATAATCGGTAGCCCTGCATCGACAATATTCTGCTCTCTGGTAATATTTGCACTACTACTCAAATTCAATTTTGCACGCAATATTTCTAATATCTCCTTTTTGTAATCTGAGATTTCTTCATTCATGGTAATTATCAGTATAAGGTGATACATATATATAACTATCAGTGATAGGTATCTTTGAACACTGAGTGCTATATAAGGATATCATTGATAACAGCATTACTATAACAACCATCAACGGTTGGACCCATCAAGAATCTTCTCAGCAGCCGCCAAAGACTCCTTTTTAACCTCTGCAAACTTTTCTCCCATCATCTCCCACGAACCATACACCATTTTAACATATTCATCAACCTCCATATTCAACAGCAGCAAAAGCCCAACCCCCTCTTTTTGAATGAGTTCCTCAACATCCTTATTTCCCTTCAATCTTCTGCCATGCCTCCGGATAGCGCGAAAATCCTGCTCAACACCGTTATTTGTTCTCTCCAACTTGATCACTCTCTTTCCTTTTGGAGTTTGAACCTCAACGTTAGGTGCCAACAACCTCTCCAGGTTCTCGGTAAACATCTGCTCAATCGTACCGAAAGCGCGCAAAAGATGAGACCTCTTACCTTTAAGGGCTAATTCATCTTTTTGATTCAAACTTATTTCTTCTAAGAATGCATCAATCCCCTTTCTGGCTGCTTTTAGTTCCCTATCGCTCCAGCGTACTTTTGTACTGAGCGGAATTGGACCATTTTTCCATCTCAACGCCTGTCTTGCTTTCTTAAACCAAACCTCTCGTTCCTGCAGAATCCCTGCATATTTTGCCAATCTGTAACTCGATTTATGCAATCTTTTCAAAACCCCGTGGACATCATACGCAATAGCAACCCGGTTCCAGGCGTTTATGCATCTTTCTACCAATTTTTCAACACGCTTTTCGGCTTTCAGGCACCGTTCATAAAACCGGAGTTTGCCCAAATCAAAAGGATAACCGAGTCCCTCACCGGAAGAGGTCAACACATCATCCAGAATGCCAACCAGTTCGTTCAGGATCTCAACGGCAAAAGGATCCCTGGCTGTTTTCAATCGTGTTTTTGCGTTTCGGCGGAGTTCTTTAAAATTCCCTTTAACCCCCGTTTTATCCACGTTTTTCCGGAACTTATCGTGGTAATACTTAAACAGGCGGTTGCCCAAAGCACGCAGGAAATGAAAGTGGCAAATTATCACCACTGCATCCTCAAAGACGTTATCCACGGCTTTTGCAATCCCTTTTCCCATATCCCGTATCACCGCGAGGGGCGGACCATATAAATCACGAATATCCTCGAGAATGGGCTCAATATAATCCGATTTTTCGGACATGACTCTCGCAGAATAAAGCCGTATGCCGGAAATGGAATCTTTCAGCAGCATTATTGTCCCTCTGCCATGGTTCTGCGTTCCGTCAATTTGCAACACGTAGCCCCCATTTTGTTCTATCTTCTCTTTAATCTGTGAGGGACACTCCAGATGCACGGCGGTGAAATATTTCAAAAATCGCTTACACAGCCGCTGAGCAGTTGTGTCCGGTATTAATATTCTGCTCTTAGAAAAGTGGCGTCTTATATCGGATACCTGCCTGTGCTCGTCAAATCGCAATCTGCCGATCTGCGCTAAGAGGTCAAAGGAATAAGGCGATTTTTTAGGTGTGAGTTTTCGTAATTTATAGGATACAAACGTCTCGTTTGAGCAGTTGCATCTCTTGATTACTTCCACCACCTTCGTATCCTTAGCGGGGGTCACAAGTCGCCGTTTCTGTGTCTTTTTCACCCTTAAAGGCATACCGCATTTGGGGCATTGTTTTTCGTCGGGTTCGTATTTTTCCGGTAGGGGAGTTACATGAGCACGAGGGAGCACGCTTTTTTTTGAACGTCAAAACTCAGAATGAGTTTCTCGATGGACCCTTCCGGAACACAGATGCCTATTTCCTGGAACTTTCTCTTAAGTTCCGCGGCTGTTGCGGTAGAAATGATAGAGCTTCCTAAAATTGCTGTGCATTGTTCCACGGTTAAATCCACGCTTATTTTGTTCGGGTTCGTTCCAAGGTACTTCAGAACTTTTTGTTTGACCTTCCCGTTTTCCCGCTTGCTTTCTACCAGATAGTAGTAGGTTCGGATTCCATTTTTCGTCTTGCGCTTCTGGGCGCGAATAAATGCCATGTAATGTTCAAATTGCACACTACATTTAAAGCTTTCGATAGAGATATAAAATTGATTCAGGGATAATTAAATAAGATAGAGTTTGGATTGCAACTCATTATGGTTGTTATAGCATCTCTTAGGTCTCTAAAATCCAGGGTAGTTTCCTGTATCAGTTAAACCTCCCATCATCACCTCTGTTTCTATTTTAATCCACTGTTACGATGTAACACAGCCGAACACCCCTACATTTTCTCCGATACTGCCT
>JAYEII010000147.1:0-19779 GCA_034660015.1 Methanobacteriota archaeon
GTAACAACTTCTATCTTTAGGTTTTCGTTCTTGTTATCGCGTGGAGTGTCTTAATTTTTACTTTACGGTTGATTTATTTTGCAGGATATATGATATATCCTAAAGTGTGTTTGGAATCATTTATACGATGGTGTGATAATTAGATTGTGGGACAGCCTCTTAATAACCTAAAAATCTCGTGTTAATCTTGTAAAATCTCGTGGTTTTTTGCATTGGCTATACAAATACGTTTTCTGAAATGAGAAAAAAACTAAACGCCCGTGCTTAACCCTTCCAAAACGCCGGTGTCAGCAGAACTAAAACAGTAAATAACTCCAGCCGCCCTGCCCACATGCAAAAAGACAAGATGAGTTTTCCCATGATAGGAACAGATGCATAATTGGCCGATACAAGACCAAAACCGGGTCCAATGTTTCCCAGCGTCGCCGCCACTGAAGAAGCAGCGCTAACCATATCAAAGCCTATCGCACTCATTGCAATCGTGCAAACTACAAATATCAAAATGTAAGAGATAAAAAAGGCAACAATCCCTTGTATGATGTCATCAGAAATGGGCTTTTTCCCTGTTTTCAACACAAAAACCGCATGCGGGTACAGAATTTTACGAATCCGCTGTTTGAAATATTTTAGCAAAACGTATATCCTGATGACCTTAATACTTCCTCCGGTTGACCCACCACATGCTCCAATGAACATCAGGCTGAAAAGAATGATTTTGGATAAATGACTCCAGGCATCGAAGTTGGAGGTTGTGAATCCCGAGGTGGTCATGAAGGAAATAGCCTGGAATCCTCCGTAACGGAATGCTTCCTGTATAGAAGCGAACTTGTGAATATACAAATCAGCAGTTATTATGGAGATAGCAGCTAAAAGAAGTAAGCAGTAGACCTGAAACTCCTTGTTTGCTATTACCCTTCCGGGTTTTCTTAGTAGCGAATAGTGCAAAATGAAGTTCATGCCCGCGAGAAACATGAACACGGCTATAATTAACTCTGCTATTGGGTTTGCGTAACCCGAGATACTATTCGTCAGTGGCGAGAACCCGCCGGTGGGCATCGTGCAGAACGCTGTGCAAAAGGCGTGATACAGGGGCATTTCCGCGGCATAAAAAAGCGCTAAAATCTCTGCACCGGTCAAAATCACGTAGATAGACCACAGCATTCTTGCGGTTACCTGAACTCTTGGTCTAATCCTTTCGGACATCGGTCCCGGGAACTCACGGTCAAATAGCTGACTGCCGGCAATGCCGAAAGTGGGTAGTATCGCAATAAAAAGCAAAATCACGCCCATTCCGCCTATCCACTGCGTGAAACTCCGCCACAGCAGTATGCTGCGGTCAACCTGCTCTAAATTCAGCATTACGGTAGAGCCCGTGGTTGTGAAGCCGGACATGGACTCAAAAAAAGCATCCATCGGACCTAACGTCGCGGAGAAGACGTAAGGAAGCGAGCCGAAAAGTGCAACCGCAAGCCATCCTAAGGCAACAATGACAAATCCTTCTCTTCTTTTTATCACTCCTTTTGCGCCCATCTTTAGTTCTAAAATCACTCCGAAGGAAGTAGTTATTAGAAGCGGGACCAGCCAGGTTTTAATAATGGTCAATGTCCCCTCGCTATACCAAATTGCCGCTGCCAGCGGAACAATCATTAAAATACCAACGTATTTCAAGATGCTTCCGATGCTACCGAAAATGATTTTTTTGTCCATACACTTTTTCTTTTTTTACAAAAAAGAAAACCTGTGCTAAAAGAAAAAACACGGACACGGGTTTCTTTATGAGAGGGAGTTAGATGGTAAAGTAAGAAGAGGTTTGTGCTAAAACTTTTTTTTTGCACGCAAAAACCTTTACTAAAAATATAATTTAAGTTAAGTCATAGCGGGGGCGGATGAGAAAGTGTTTTCAAACCTGAAAACGGTGCTAAAAGAGCTTGGCAGTATTTTAGTTATACTTGGAGTGCTCATGTTTTTATTGCTCGTGGTCGCTTATGTCTTTGGAGAGCTTTACGTGATAAAACCTTTAGTATTCACCGCCATTGCCGCCTTAGCCCTTGGATTATCGCTTAGATTTTCTTTTAAAAGTGCAAAAGAGCCAGAGTTTAAACATGCGATGGTATGCGCGGCGTTGGCGTGGCTGGTCGTCCCTGCTCTCAGTTCACTCCTTTTCATTATGATAGAAGGTATGAGTCCGTTGGATTCGTTCTTTGAAGCGATGTCCGGCTGGACAGGAACAGGTCTGACGATGATTGCACATCCCTCCTCACTTACACACACAGCGCAGTTCTGGAGAAGTCTAATGCAGTGGGTGGGCGGCGTAGGTGTGATTGTTTTGATGCTTTCTATCCTGGCACGTCCCGGGACAGGGGCATTCTCATTGTACAAAGCAGAAGCACGAGAGGAGCGAGTAAAACCGAGCATTATATCCACGGTGAGGATGACATGGTGGATTTACCTTATTTTAACCTCTTTTGGCATACTTTTATTCTTCCTCGCCGGGATGAAGCCATGGGAAGCGATAAACCATGCGATGACCGCAATAGGGACCGGAGGATTCACTGTAACCGATAAAAGTATGGCATACTACAACAACTTTCTTATCGAATTGGCAATTATCCCGATGATGGTCTTAGGTGCGACACCTTTTTTAGTGCATTATAAAGTGCTAAAAGGTAATCTCAAGGCTCTTTTTAAAGATGTGCAATGCCGAGCTTTTGTAGTTATCTTGTTTATCCTGCTTGTTTCCTTGTTCGCCGCCAATTACTCATTATACGGGGATGTTTTAGGCTGTCTCCGTTTTTCGTCTTTTCAACTTATATCTGGACTGACGTGCACGGGGTTCCAGACAACAGGTGTGCATGGGTGGTCGGGAACCGGGCTGATTATCATGTGTATGAGCATGATAATAGGGGGTGGTGCGGGATCTACGGCAGGGGGAGTGAAATTAATAAGAGCGGTAATAGCGTATAAATGGATAAGATGGTCATTACGGAGAAATTTTTTGCCACCTAAGGCAATAATTTCTGTCAGACTTGGAGATAGACTATTGGAAAGGGAAGAAATAGTTAAGATAGTGTCAGAAGCGAGTTTGATTATTATCCTCTGGCTTCTGTTTCTGGTTGCAGGGATATGCGTGTTATCGTCCGTGGTAGGTTCACAATTTCAGTTGGGGGATGTCATGTTTGAGGTCGCTTCTGCACAGGGGAATGTGGGATTATCTACCGGGATAACAAATGCGGGGATGTCATGCATTGGGAAAGTAATGCTGATATTAAACATGTGGATAGGACGCCTGGAGATAATCCCGGTTTTAATGCTTTTCCGGGTTCTTGTTAAAGGGTTTGAGCCGATTTAACAATCAACCCATATATTTTCTTTTAGAAAAAGAAAAGCGTTGACGGAAAAGAAAAGAAAAGAAATAACTTCACCCACCCACAAACTTCGCCCGTTTTGACAACTTATAAGAGAGAGCCAATTCATGGAATGGTTTACTCTTTATAGCTTGTTCAATCCTGCTTTTCAATGCGTAAACATCCATTTCCTCTGGCTTTTGCTTCCCTCTGCTTGATTTTTCTCGTATCGTAACACTCAACGTGTTCTTCTCCACTTCCTTATCACCCACCACGGCAACGTAAGGAATCCAGTCACGACCCGCATCCCTTATCTTTTTCGACACCGTTTCCTCACGGTCGTCAACATCCGCCCTTATCCCGTTCAGCACCGGTAGAATCTCCTCGATGTATTCCAAATGCCGTTCCGCTACGGGAATTATTCTCAACTGCGTAGGAGAGAGCCACAGAGGGAGCATCGGCAGAACTCCTCGTTCCTTTTCTAAATATGCACGCTCTAATAACGCATACATGCATCGTTCTATCGCCCCGCTTGGCGAGCAGTGAAGAATAATAGGGCTTTTCTCCTCGCCGTTCGCATCCACGTATTTTATGCCATATCGTTCCGCATTCTCCACGTCTATCTGCACGGTAGACAGAGCCGATGCCTTACCCAGCGCATCCACGAAATTGAACTCGAACTTGAGCACGAAATAGAAAAATCGCAGGTCCCAGCGCTCTATCAGCACGGGTTTACCTGCTATTCTTACCAGTTCCTCTATAAACTCCTTGTTTGCCGTGTCGTCATAGAATTCCCGTGTGAATCGTATCGCAACTTCGTAGTCCCGCGTGGAAAACCCTATACCATCTAAAACCTTAATACACAGCTCATACTGCTTCTTGAACTCCTCTAATGCTTCTCCCATATCTTTGCATAGCGTATGCATGTCGGGCATCGTGAACTTTCTTAATCGGCGAAGCCCCACGAGTTCACCGCGCTTTTCGCGTCTGAAAGACGAAGCGAGTTCGAAAATCTTCAATGGTAAGTTTTTGTACGATATGCTCATGTCCTTGCTCATAAGGAACTGCCCGAAGCACGCGGAAAACCGTAAGAACAAATCCGGTTTGCCTCCTTTACCAGCCATTGAATACTGTCTCGCCGGAAACCGCTCGAGGTAATCTTTCAGCGATGGGTGCTCCGTACTATACATTATGGGCGTTTCTACTTCTACGGCACCGTATTCAGCCACTGAATTCCTTACGTGGTTCTCCAATAGACCTTTTATCAGCTTACCTTTGGGATAGAACCTCAAATTCCCGGGGTCTGAAGAGGGCTCGTAATCCGCTATTTCTAACCGTTTCATAAGCCCCACATGCGGCGGTACCCGGTCCACTGCTCTTCTTTTCTCGCTCTCATACAGGAAGAAATTCTGCAAATTCGCTCTTTCTTCAACACCAGACTCAAACTCAAAATCCTCCGCCCGTATCAGATTCCCTTCCGTTCCGTCGTCCATAAAAAAGAACTGAGATTCCGCCTTCTCCTCTGCTTCTAACGCTTTTGATAGCTTTTCCGCTGCCTCCGCTTCTGCACCCGCACCAGCACCTTCATGAACTGCTATTTTCCGCGATAGTTCGGATAACGGATGCCCCTTGCACCGCAGCGTGAACGATTTATACCACCCAAAAGGCGCCCTTTTCACGTCCACACCACTAGAGAGCAAATCTCGCTCCATCGCCTTCAATATCTCCATGCTCATTTCGGGCGAAGCCAGCGTAGAGCTTAAATGCGCATACGGATACAAAACAATTCTTTCCGCACCGACCTTATTGAATACCGAAATGGTTTCTTCCAATGCCTTCTCTACCGCATATCGTGCATTTGTCTCGTCTTCTCGTTCTACGGCAACGAAAACGACTAACACCTCCTCTATCCGCTCACGCTTCTTCGATTCGTCAATCGGCTCAGCAACTCGCGTCTTCTGTTTCGCTTCGTATTCTATATAATCCGAATGTATGAACAGCAGTTGCAATTTTCCCTTCTCCTTAGAAAATTTTAAGTGCAATCACTAATAAAGTATAGTTAAAGTAAAAAAGCATGGAAAAGTGCATAATATGTGGAAAGGAAAAAGCTTCAGAGTCGTTGCGAGTTTGTGTTGATTGCATACGTAGTGGCAGAGAAAATGCAATCCTTTATGCAAAAGAGGCACATAAGCGGATAAGAGCTGAATACGGTCTTCCCGCAGAACCGCCGAAGAGCGAAGGAGGGATAAGTTGTAACCTCTGCTCAAATGAGTGCATGATGAAAGAAGGCGAAAGAAGCTATTGTGGGCTGAAAGAGAATATAAAAGGGAAATTAAGGTCTTTAGCGCCACATGACCATGCATTAATGCATGCATACATTGACCCACTACCGACCAACTGCTGCGCCGCCTGGTTCTGCCCTGGCTCTTCGCAGTTCGGAAAAGTGAACATCGCAGTATTCTTCTATGGCTGTAATTTCGATTGCATCTTCTGCCAGAATGCATCGCATAAGGATTTAGGAATTGCTGAGGCGGTAAGTGTAAAAGATTTTGTTTCTAAGGTGCTGCAGAAGGATAATGCATATTGCGTGTGCTTCTTTGGTGGAAGCCCTGAGCCACAACTTCCTTTTGCAATACGTGCTTCAGAGCGGATTTTAGAGGATAAAAAGGTAAGGATATGCTGGGAATGGAATGGCTGCGGCAACAGGAATTTGGCGAAGCACGCAGCAGAGATTTCGCGTAGAAGTGGTGGAATCGTAAAATTCGACCTCAAAGCCTTTGATTCCAACTTAAGTACTGCGCTTAGCGGTGTTCCAAATAAGAGGGCTTACGAAAATTTCGAGCTGATAGCAGAGGAGTTCTTTGAAGGCTCCCATCCGCCTGTTCTCACTGCTACTACTTTGCTTGTGCCTTTCTATGTAGATGAGCTCGAGGTGGAAAATATTGCTCGTTTCATAGCCGGCATTAATCCTAATATACCGTATTCACTTCTTGTATTCCATCCTGATTTCTATATGCGAGATATGCCGATAACGCCGAGAGCAGAGGTGCAAAGATGCTATAAGGCGGCGAAAAGACATCTGAAAAATGTGAATATTGGGAATAAGCAATTGCTTGGGTTGGTGTGAACTCTTATTTGAATAAAAAATTTTGATGACCAAAAAATTTATAAGGCTAAACACATACAAGATATTCGAGAAATGATTGTTAGGAGGGCGATACGATAAATGAAAGCGGTAATCTTAGCGGCAGGCGAAGGGAAACGGATGCGACCCCTTACCTATGAAAGGCCAAAAGTAATGCTCCCCGTAGCGGGAAAGCCATTGGTCGAGCATTTATTGATGGAAGTGAAAGAAGCAGGGATTGATGAGTTTATATTTGTCGTTGGATACCACGATGAAACCATTCGCGATTACTTCGGGGAAGGAGAACGATGGGGTGTTGATATTCAGTACGTAACGCAAAAAACGCAGCTTGGCACTGCGGATGCGCTACGGAAGACGGAAGCGCTGGTAGAGGACACAGATGAATTTCTTATGCTGAACGGAGACACAATTGTAAGCGCAGATGATATTAAACGGGTTTCTTGCATAGCCAGCAGCAGCGAAATCGCACTTGGAGTAATCAAAGTAAAAAATCCGGAAGATTACGGCGTTATTGAAACCGAAGGCGAGAAGATAACAAAAATACACGAAAAGATGAAGGAGCCACCGTCAAACCTGATAAATGCGGGTGTTTATCTTCTGGATAAAAATATTTTCGGGGCATTGTCAAAAACGGCTAAATCAAAAAGAGGCGAGTTTGAACTCACGGATTCTTTACAACTGCTGATAGAAGAAGGAAAGCGCATCATCTGGAAGCCCATCGAACACTGGGTAGATGTCGGCTACCCGTGGGATTTACTGGCGGCAAACGAGCTTTTAATGTGCAAAACCCCTTTCGTTTTGCGAAGAAACGTTTTTGATAAAACGTTTAAAGAAAGCCTTATTATTCAAGAACAAAATGTGAATATAAAAGGTGACGTATCTATCGGGGATAACACCGAGATAAAATCAGGTTCATACATAGAAGGACCCGTGGTGATAGGCGAAAACAGTAAAATCGGCCCGAACTGCTACATACGTGCAAATACTTCTATTGGTGATAATTGCCATATCGGAAGTGCAGTTGAGATTAAAAACTCGATTATCATGGACGGGACGAAAATCCCGCACCTCTGCTATGTTGGGGATTCGGTTATCGGATGCCGATGCAATTTGGGCGCGGGGACGAAAATAGCGAATCTCCGGTTTGATGATGCTCCCGTAAAAACAAAATTTGGGCTGGATACAGGGAGAAGAAAGTTTGGTGCAATCATAAGCGATGGCGTGAAAATCGGGATAAACGCAAGTATTGATGCGGGCACGGTTATCGGAAACAACACGCTTATTGGACCAGGTGCTTTCGCTACGGGTTATATAGAAAAAAACTCGAGGATATTTTAGGTGTGAGGGAATATTACCCTGAAATCTCGATTAGGAGAGGGGGGGAAACGAGAAGAATGGCGTTTAGACAGGCGGTTGTGCTTGCCGCGGGAGAAGGAGAAAGGCTGAGACCGTTTACGGCATCGAAGCCGAAAGTGATGATAAAGATAGCGAACAAGCCGATTCTGCAGTACGTGGTTGAGGCGTTGGAGAGAAACGGAATAAGGCGGATTTTGTTTGTCGTGGGCTACAAAAAAGAGAAAATAATGGATTATTTTGAAGACGGAAAAGAGCTAAGCGTGGAGATAGATTATGTGGTTCAGAAACATCTACTTGGAACTGGAGATGCACTGAAGCAGGCAGAAGGTAAAACCGACAAACGATTTCTCGTTTTGTCCGGCGACAACGTAATTGAAGCGGATACTATTTCCGATTCTGAGCTTCTGAATGCGGGAGAAGACGAAACTGCGATATTGATAAAACCGCAGCAGGACGTGAGCAAACATGGTGTTGTAACGGTGGAGAACGGGATGGCCACGGACATTATAGAGAAACCCGGTGAAGAAATAAGCAACCTGGTAAATACGGGAATATACGCTTTTCAAGATTTGGACATATTCGAGTTTATTGATGGAGACCTGACGTCTGGATTAAGAAGCATGATTCAACAGGGAAAGCCGGTAAAAGCATGCGAAACGTACGGAGCATGGCTGGATGCCGTTTATCCCTGGGATATCCTGAGTTTGAACGACATAGTCCTGAAGTCGAATCCTGCAAAGATAGAAGGGAAAATTGAACGCAGCGTGACAATAGAGGGGCAAGTGTCCATAGGAAAAAAATCGGTGATAAGAGCGAACTCGTATGTGAAAGGACCCGTCATTATAGGAGACAATTGTGAGATTGGACCCAATGCGTGCATTTTCCCATCCACGAGTATAGGAAATGACGTTACAATTGGCGCATTTACAGAAATTAAGAATTCGTTGTTGTTGGACATGGTAAAAATCGGCTCGTTCTCCGCTATCCAGCATTCTATTTTTGACGCGGGGTCGTGTGCGGAAGGCGGATTCATAGCACGGAGCGAAGACGCGGATATACAAATCGGCGGTGAGTATCACCATGTGAAAGTTGGAGCGATGGTCGGTGAAAATTGCGAGATGGGCAGCAACGTAATCGCGTATCCGGGGACGATAATAGGAAATCGTTGTAAGATAAAATCAATGAAGGAGCTAAACGGGAAAATACCGGATGGAAGCTGGGTAGTATAAGGGGAGGCAATAGGCAAGTAGGCACTAGCCACTTAGGCACTAGCCACTAGGGGTTGGGCTAAGTACCCCAGTCACAGTGGCCAGTCCCTAGTGGCTATTCACTATTGGCTATTCACTAAGAAAAAATGTGCGGAATTGTAGGGTATGTGGGAGAAAGGGATGCGCTGCCAATCATTCTGCAATCACTGAAAAGGATTGAATATCGCGGGTATGATTCGGCAGGAATTGCATGCATAACGGATAATGGAATTGAGGTGTACAAGGATAAAGGGAAAGTGGATGACGTTATAGAAAAGATAAATTACTCGGAGAGCATTTCATCGAACAGTGGAATAGGTCATTGCCGCTGGGCGACACACGGAGCACCATCAAAAACGAATGCACATCCGCATCTCGATGGCGAAGGCGGGATTGCCGTGGTACATAACGGGATAATCGAGAACTTCCTATCGCTAAAAGAGGAGCTATTGAGCAGGGGATGCACGTTCGTATCAGAAACTGATACAGAAGTTATACCGCACCTGATCAATCATTGTTTAAAAAATTCGGGGAACGTAGAATGGCAACTAAAAGAAGCGGTAAAGGAGACCTTATCCCGTTTGACCGGGTCTTATGCGATAATCGTTGTGGCAAAGGGTTTTGATGGTTTAGTGGCAGCGAGGAAGGAATCTCCGCTTATTATAGGCGTTGGCGACCGTGAAAACTTCATCGCTTCTGACGTGCCTGCCGTGCTTGAGCAAACGAACAGGGTAATTTATCTGGATGAGGGCGACCTCGCGGTTGTGAAGAACGATTCGGTGTACATAGAAAACGGTGGTGCCGAAGTAACGAGAGCGGAACGATTAATCCCGTGGACGATAGAGGACGCCGAGAAAGGAGGATACGAGCACTTCATGCTGAAAGAAATCCATGAGGAGCCGAAGGCAATTACGGATACGCTCCGGGGTTACTTAACCGAGGATGAGATAACGCTGGGGATTGATTTAGGAATTGAAGGAGATACGAAAGGCAAAAGTATCTTGATGCTTGCATGCGGTACGTCCTACTATGCCGCTCTGTGTGGCAAACACATAATAGAGAACTTAGCAAAAGTTCCCGTTCAACTTGAACTTGCATCGGAATTCAATTACACGGATTTCGTGCTGGACGGGGCGAAAGTAGTGGCAATGGCAATTACACAATCCGGGGAGACCGCGGATACACTGATGGCACTGAAAAAAGCGAAGCGATACGGGTGTAAAACGGTAGCGATAACAAATGTTCTGGGCAGTTCGGCAACAAGAATTGCCGATGAGACGATATACACCGGGGCAGGTCCGGAGATAGGCGTTGCCGCGACAAAAAGTTTTGTAGCGCAACTGGTCATTTTTTATCTGCTGGGGTTACAAAAGTCCCTTGCGAAATTACCCGAGGCGACGTTTTTGGAACATCTCGAAGAACTGAGGAGAATGCCGCAAATAGCTCAGTTAGTGCTTGATGAAGCAAATGGAAACATACAAAAGCATGCAAGGTATCTTTCCAAATATGACCATGCGTTCTTCGTGGGACGCGGTGTGAACCTGCCTATTGCCATGGAGGGCGCATTAAAACTGAAAGAAATATCGTACATACATGCAGAGGGTTATGCAGCGGGAGAACTCAAACACGGACCTTTTGCACTGCTTACCGAGGATACGCCGGTAGTTGCGATAGTAACGCATCAAACGTTAGGAAAGTTTAAGTTCAATCAAAACGCTTCGCAGAACGTTTATGAGAAGACGCTGGGGAACGTGAAGGAAATAAAGGCAAGAGGAGCACCGGTGATTGCAATAGCCGAGGAAGGAGATGAAGAGGTGGAGAAGTACGTGGATGCAGTGATAAGAGTTCCGGGGACAGGCGCAATATTCTCACCTATTCCCAATACGGTTGCTCTTCACTTGCTCGCATACTGGACGGCAAAGGAGCGAGGAGGATGTGAAATAGATAAGCCGAGAAATCTGGCAAAGAGTGTGACGGTGGAGTAGGAAGAAGAGGAAGAAAAAAATGAAGCTGGTTATAACTGGTGGGGCGGGATTCATAGGCTCAAATATTGCTGAAGAGCTGTTAAAGGAAAAGGATAACGAAATTATTATCGTGGACGATTTATCCACGGGAAAGATGGCGAATCTAAGGAAGTTTGATCAAAATATAAACCTTGTTAGAGGCAGCATAACGGATTTGAATTTGCTGAAGGCGGTCTTTAAGGGCGTGGATTATGTTTTCCACCAGGCTGCGATTCCTTCGGTCCCACGAAGTATAAAAGACCCGATTGCATCTAATAACGCAAATGTAAACGGAACACTGAACGTTTTGGTTGCGGCAAAGGATTGTGACGTGAAAAAAGTTGTTTATGCATCCTCTTCTTCGGTTTACGGCGATACGCCGGAGCTACCGAAGAGAGAGGATATGACGCCAAATCCGTTGTCGCCTTATGCAGTGACGAAACTACTGGGTGAGTATTATTGCAACGTTTTCAATGATATTTACGGCTTAAAAACTGTTTCGCTTCGTTATTTCAACGTCTACGGCCCGAGACAGGACCCTTACTCGGACTACGCGGCTGTTATCCCGAAATTCATAAACCGGGTTTCAGAAAACAAGCCACCTGTGATTTATGGTGATGGCGAGCAAACGCGGGATTTTACGTTTGTGAAAGACGTAGTAAGCGCAAATATCCTTGCGGCAAAAAGTGATGCCGAGGGCGTATATAATATCGCAAACGGGAACAGGATAAGCATAAATGAGCTTGCAAATATGATAATGAAGTTCATAGGGAATAATTTAACGTCCATACATGATGACCCCAGAGAAGGTGACATAAAGCATTCCCTGGCTGATATATCAGAGGCAAAGAAGAATTTGGGCTATGAACCAGGGTATAGCCTGGAAGAAGGGCTAAGGGGGACGATAGAGTGGTTCAATTTAGCGGTTTAGCAAGTTAGCAGTTTAGCGGTTTAGTTTATTAGAGGTTTAGGATGGGATATCATGGGGGAGATGGTGGGAGAAAAAAAACCGCTAATTATTTATGCTTTTGCTTTCAATTTAAATACCGAAAGTTGAAGAGAGGGGGAGGAGAAAAATGGTAAAAAAGATTGTTATTGTTGGTGGTGGCATTGCCGGGATATACGTGATGAGAAACTTACTTGCGAGGAAGAGCGAAGTGGAAGAAGGAATGGACTTCACGGTATTAAAGCGAGAGAAAAGCGGCTGGGTATCTACTTGCGGATTGCCTTTTGCCTTGCGTGGCTGGTATGAGATAGACAGAACAGAGATAAACAAGCCGCAGTTCTTCCTCGACCAGGGCGTTGATTTCAGAACCGAGACAGAAGTAACAAAATTAAATTTAGAACAGAGTAGTGTGGCACTTAAAACAGGAGAGGAGCTAAAATACGATTTTCTCGTTATAGCGACAGGGAGAAAACAATTCGTGAAAGAAACGGAACTCGAAGGTGTTTACACGTTTAATAACGAGGATGATGCGAAAAAGATAGAAGCTGCTTTGAACGAGGAAGGAGTGAAAAACGCTTATATTCGCGGTCGTGGTATTATAGGATTGCAAGCGGCAGCCGCTTTCGCAACGCGAGGATTGGAGGCAACGGTTCATGGTGGACCTCCTTCTTTGCTTCCCTCCAGCTTAGACCCTGATATGGGCGACCTGGTCAAAGAACGGATGGAGAAAGACGGCGTAAGATTCATTCTCGATAGAAGAGAAATAACGGCTATAAAAGGACACGAGGGGGGGGCAAAATCGGTGGTGATAGGAGAAAGGGAAGAGGAGAAAGAGGAGATTCCGGCAGATATAGTTATCATCGGCAAATGGATGATCCCTGAGATAGACCTTGCATGGAAAGCGGGTGTAGATACAGGAGAAAGTGGAGGAATAGTCACGGATAGAGCAATGCACGTGAAAAAAGGAAGAGAGCATATAAGCAATGTATATGCGGTTGGTGACTGTACGGAAGTTGTAGATGGAATCACGCACCGTCCGAGACTGAATCAACTCGCATCTACCGCTGTCACTCAAGCTACGGTCATAGCTGATAACATACTTAGCGACATTAGTGGGCAACCAGGTTTATATTCCCCATGCGAATATTGTTTTGGCCCAATAGTAGCGGATGTCGGGGGTATCTTGATGGGTTCAGTAGGTGTTACATCTGAAGCGGCGAGCCGCGCAGGGATAAAAACAATAAGTGGAAAGGCAACGAAACTCGTAAAGGCACGATACTTCCCCGGAGCGACACCACTCACACTGAAATTGATCTTCGATGCGTATACCAAGAAATTGATAGGAGCGCAAATGGTCGGCGAAGCCGGGGTTGCAGAACGTGTAAACGAGTTGGGAGTTGCTATACGTGCAGGTATGACCGCAGCGGAGATAAGAAACATGGAGAGATGCTATGACCCTTCGCAGGCGTTACTGATAGACGTGACGATAGATGCGGCGGAAAAGGCTTTGGGGATTGCACCTGTGTATTAACTTGACAGTGTCAGATTAACCGCAGAGGATAGAGGTTTAGAGGTCCAGAGGTTTAGCTAACGAGCTGAACCGCTAATAAACTAAACCTCTAATTCCGCGTTCTCTGCGGGCTCTGCGGTAAACAAGCATCATATTTCTACAACACATCCCCAACCAGCCGCTTCGCCCACTTCAGTTTTTTTCTCTTCCTCGCGCTTACGTTTTTATCCTCGAAATCAAAACCGATTAGCTCTATTCTTTTCGCACCGAATTCCTTCGCAAGAAACACACATCTGTCTCCATCCGTGAACCCGCCGAAATTGTAAACGTTACGCAGTGGTCTGCTCTGCGTTGTGCAGACTACATTCTCTTTTAATACGGGTAATACATTCTTCAGCTTCTCTATGTTGTCTCCGTGCGCATGCACAACAATTATCGAGCCAAGCCTGTTTGCGTATATTATGTCTGCAATATTCCCGTCTAGGTCGGTAACCACAATATCAGGTATCACCGCATTGCGAAGAAGAACGGAAGTAGCCCCGTCTGCTGCTATTACAACTGGTTTATGATGAAAAGGAAGAATATCGCTATCAAGCCTTTTTTCGCGTATATCGTTCTCCAAACAGGGTGCATTACCACAGATTATCGCAGTTTTCCCTTTTATTAGATTCTTTATCGTTTCTTTCGTGCCCTTCCCATTACTGCCTTTATGACTTATTATCCTGGATGCTTCTCTCGCCGCTCTATCGTCATTTTCCTGTTCGAAACCAAAATCCTTCAATATTTCCTTGTATGTTGGTTCCCAGGTTTTATACCTCATGTTAAATAAAGTATAAAAGAAAAGTTTTTAAAAGGAGAAGTTCAAGGGATAAATCCAATTACAATAAATAACTAAAAAGCAGAAATGAGCACAGAAAAAAGTGGAACAGGACATAAATCGGCAGGTAAAGGAAAAGATAAGGGTAATGGTAAAGATAAGGTAGTGCAGGTAATTTTTGGCTGCGGGAGTGTAGGCTATGCGGTGGCAAAAGAATTGGAAGCGCAGGGGATAGAGGTCGTCATTGTGGATACGGATGAGAAAAAGGTAGAATTGCTGAGGGAGGAGGATTTTGTTGCTTTCGTTGGGGATATAAGCGAACCAAAAGAGATTACCAGGATAAAAAGGGAGGGTGAGCCAGAAGCGTTTTTTGTGTTGAGCAACGACAGCGAAGTGAACAAGAAAGCAGCGAAAAACATAAAGGACGAATTACCGCAGACATATCTAATCGTGCGGGTGATTGAAC
The DNA here is from genome assembly GCA_034660015.1 of Methanobacteriota archaeon. Taxonomy (GTDB): domain Archaea; phylum Halobacteriota; class Syntropharchaeia; order Alkanophagales; family Methanospirareceae; genus QEXZ01. Next base: position 14,835 of record JAYEII010000147.1, read on the forward strand.
CCGGGGATAAAGAAGATTTAGAAGAGTTAGGCGTTGATGTGGCTTTATCCATTCGTAATATAGTGGCGAGAGCGGCAATAGAATCCTTGGACAGAGTAAAGGCTCAGAGCAAGGCGAAAGAATTAATAGTGATGATAGAAGCGATAAACAAAAAAGGAAAGGGAAAAGGAAAATTAGGTATTGTCGTTCACGACAGCCCGGATTCTGATGCAATTGCTTCTGCTCTTGCACTAAAGCAGATAGCAAAGAACGTGGATGTACCCGCAGATATATTGTATCGTGGAGAAATAGGGCATCACGTGAATCGCGCTTTTGTGAACATTTTGGGGATAGAGATGAGGCGAATAGAGGGTGAGAAAGAATTAAAGGGATATGATAAGTTAGCGCTTATGGATGCCTCTGTTCCGGGTGCAAATAACCTTCTGCCTCCGCCCCCGGAGGGTAATGTGGACATCATCATAGACCATCATGCGGCAAATAATAGGGAGAAGGTACATGCGGATTTCTTTGACGTTCGAGCAGATAACGGCGCAACTTCAACGATAATGACGAGGTATCTGCAGGAACTGGGCATACCCGTGGACAAAATCTTAGCAACCGCTCTTTTGCAAGGAATAAGAACGGATACGAGCGGTTTTAGGCGCGAGACACACCCCTCGGATTTTTCCGCTGCTGCGTTCCTCCACGTAAAGGCAGATAAAGAGCTTTTAGAGCAAATAGAAACGCCACCTATGTCAACCGAAATGCTAAACGTGATAGGTAATGCGATAGTACACAAAAAGATAAAGGGGAGTTATTTGATAACAAACGTGGGTGCGGTGGTGAACCGGGATGCTATCCCTCAGGCTGCGGATTATCTGCTTAACCTCGAAGGAATCACAACCGCTATTGTAATAGGGCTGTGCGAGGATGCGATATGCGTTTCCGGAAGGAGTAAGGACATAAGGGTGAATATAGGCGATGCGTTTGTCCATGCGTTTGAGGAAATGGGTTCTGCGGGCGGGCACGCCACGATGGCTGCGGCACAATTACCGCTGGGCATTTTCAGTGGTATAAAGGATAAAGATACGCTGATACAACTTGCCGAAGATGCGGTGACAAAACGTTTCATGTCTGTTATGAAAGAAGAGAAGAGCGAATAAGCGGTAAATGCGTCTTCTATTGTCGCGGGTTTGTTTAAGCGCTGTAAAACCGACATTTGAAATGAGACAATTTATTCTATACGCGAGGAAAACGGTTACAAGTTCTGATTTCTCGTTAGACGACCTGCCGGGCAGTGGCGGTAGAATGGACCTTATAGCAAGATGTATTTGCAATGCGCTGTGGATAAGTCATGATTTGCGAAGAGACGCCTGCATCCATATAGTCGCATGCGGCAGTCCCAACCCACCCGTTGTTATTTCCTTCTGTGGGGACAGGTTAAGGAACGTATCGCCAGACGAGAGGAACATAGCAGCGTGGATAAAGAAAGTATTGGCATCAAAGAAGCGGAATCCCGGGATACGCATACGCAAAATCAGTTTTCAGCAGTTAATCGCAGAGTTAGCATCCGAAGGGAATTTCTTTTATATCCTGCATGAAAAAGGTGGAGATATAGCACGTGTAAAGTTAAAAGAGAAAACCGTATTTGTCCTCGGCGACCACATAGGGCTGCCGAGAAAAGAAGAGAAGTTTGTTGAGCGATTTGAACACGAGAGAATATCGCTTGGCACTACGTCTTATCTCGCATCGCAATGTATCACCGTGCTGCATTATGAACAAGATAAATTATGGACACAGATTAACGCAGATTAACACAGACAGATGATAAGAATCAACACTGTTAAACTAAAATAAATCTGCGTAAATCAGTGTAAATCCGTGTCTCAAATCCTTTATTGTTTTTCTGTGTAAATCTGTGTAATCTGTGGTTACAAAAATATGCGATGCTCCGGTCGGGATTCGAACCCGAGTCATCGGCTCGAAAGGCCGAAATGATTGGCCGAGCTACACTACCGGAGCACAATTAAATTAATTCCATTTCTAAAGAAAAATAAAAAGGGAAAAAGTTCTTTGATAAACCTTCTCTTTTACATAAGAAACGGATTTGGATTTAGCCGAACAGCGAAGCAAGTCCTTCCATTCCCGTCTCTTCTGCTTTTTCCTCTTCTTCCTCTTTCTTTTTCTCTTTCTTTTTCGTTTCCGCCGCTGCTTCCGGTGCTTCTGCTGCTGCTTGTGCGGGCACTGCCGCTGGTGCGGGTGCCATTGCTGCAGGCGCATAAGCAGGCTGGGCTTGAGCCATCGCCTCGTCTATGTTGACATCGCTAAGAGCGGATATCAGTGCTTTTATTCGCCCCTTATCTGATTCTGTCCCTGCTGCTTTCATTATCGCTGCTATCCCGTTCTCTGTAATCTCCTTACCGGAGTTGTGCAGGAGCAACGCAGCATATATATATTCCATTTGTTCGTTCTACCTCCTTCTCTTCTATTATTCTTTATTCTCTAAATTAAATTATACTTATATAAAAATACGGGTATAAGTATATTTCATTGATATTGCATCAATCCGCTAAAATTGCAAATAATGAACCACGAGATTCCACACGATTAACACAACACATTTTCTTTTTTTTAAAAAAAGAAAACCTGTGCTAAAAGAAAAAACAAAAAAAGTTTTCTTTGGTAAATTAATAAATAATCTCGTGAAATAAACCCTTTCAGGGTTTGCGGGATGTGGGCAGAGCCCACGATGTGTAATCTGGTGGTTAATACTTTCTGGAGTGACTATAAATACGCTCATATTTCGGAATATCCAAGAACCAGTATCCATCCTTCAATATCTTTTCGCCATTAGCTATCCTAAATCTTATCCGGTCTTTGAACATAGGTCCATCAATAACGAATGTGTGGTATTCACCAAATTCACCACATAAATCGAGTCCATTATGAAAACTACGTAAATCGCTTACAAATTCTTTATCTATCTTCCGTCCAAGCCACTCTTTACCCAACAAATCGACTTTAACACTCACTATAATCGCCTCAAATCCTGCATCTATAAAATCCGTTATGATTTGCTCGGAATCGCGGTTCCAAAGTGGTAGTATCATCTCGATGTCCAAATCACTGCAAATTCTATCCACTAAGTTCTTATGCGTTTCAATATGCCCAAATATCGCACCTTCTATCCCTGCACCCCCTTCATTTAGCTCGCGTACCACTCTTTTAAATTCTTTCTCGTATGACATAAAATCTATTTGAAGAATCGGAATCCCAATCGCTTGTGATTGCGCAGACAGCAATTCATGATTTATTTCATGCGACCCGCTTCTCTTCATATCTCTAAAATTCAAGAGATAGGCGACATCAAAATTACCTTCTGAAATTGCTTTGTAACACGCAAAACAACCATCTTTTCCGCCCGTCCACGAAACAACAACCTTGCCCTTCTTCGTCTTACTCAATGACACTTTCATAAACATAAGTCCGACCAATTGGCTTATACAACTCTGTGGTTCTCTGTTTAAGCTCTGACCTAATCTCCTCTATCTTTTTGTGAACTTCTTTTGTATAAAACCTTTCACCGCACTTCTCACATACGCCCGCTTTAACTTTCAAGATTGCCACATCGTTTCCTCCTTTAACAATCTTCTCCACATCTTTTTCTACTACTTCTCCCCCGCAAAGGGGGCAAATTGGCGTTAACATTTTATCTCCTCCTTATCTTATAGTCTATCCATCTATCCTGGTCTGGAATATAGCCAGTTATGACAATTGCGATGTCATGCCCAGTAGAACATGCCCAAACACTGTGTATATGCCTTCCTTTTTGGTCTTTCCCATACACAAGACAGCTCGGAAAAGGCTTATCGTCCGAATAATCTTCAATTATCTCGCCGTGTAAGACAGAATGAAACAAATCTTTGTCCAGTATCTCATCGTTTGCAAGTTCCTCATCTGCATGGTCTGTCATGTTAATCCTCCCTTTTATTATTGCTGATTTTATCTTTTCTAGTATGTCCATTTATAGTTTATCTCTATTAAAAAGCTTTGTGCCCTTTATAAATATCTACGTGTTATTGCATTTAAACCTCGAGCCACCGAAAAAGCCCCATCCTCGCCACCCCGCAATAAAGATGCCGTCCCATAATTCAAAATCTCAACAAAAAGAAACCCAAATAGCGTTTTATATCGGAAAATAAGCATTCATTTTCGCAAAATGTTTAATTATGGGACAAGCTCTAAATTGCGGCGCATCCGCAAGAAGAACTATTGTATTAGTGCATTCCTGTTTATGAAAATCCACAAAGAAATGATGAATGTAATTATTGAAACAAGTGAGCCAAAGCTATTAAAATATCCAGGATTATTGATAACATACCATACAAAAAATTGACCTATGAATAATCCAACAAACACAAAAAAAGATTGTTTTGATATAATCGCATAACTAAATAGAAGTATAAAGACTACTAATGGAATGAAATATTTAATTTTAGACCTAACACTTCTTTGAATAGAGATATCGATTTTATTATTGTCAATTTGAAGATTTCCTTCAAATTCACTTCCGAGAAGCATATCAAGATTTTTCTCCTCGTTTATCAGTAAAGGAGGCTCTACAGTTATTTCGGCTTTATATGAGTCGAAAGGGTACCAAATTTTATCTCCTTCTGTAAATACTTTTTCATCAAATTTTATATTCCCATCAGATTCTAACTTTTTGTTTTTTGTTATGGTATTAGAATCAGATTCATATGTAAAATTTAACTGATCGATATCTTTATCCGATATTTCAAAATTTAGTTCTGGCTTGATTCTTAAAGACGTAGATATATCGGCTCTTTGGTAATTCCCGTGGAACATATCTCCCTGCTAAATCAAGCAAATAAAGAATATCCCACAAGATCAAGGTGTATGTGCTGAAACAGATGTTTAACGTTTAGAATTCCATAACAACGCCGTT
>JAYEII010000148.1:0-4154 GCA_034660015.1 Methanobacteriota archaeon
GATTCATGCAAAAGGTAATAAAAGACCCCATACACGGATACATAGAAATAGACGACCTTGCAATCGCGATAATAGATACCGTGGAGATGCAGCGATTAAGAAGAATAAGACAGCTTGGCTTTTCTTATCTGGTTTATCCCGGTGCAAACCACACGAGATTTGAGCATTCGCTCGGCGTCTATCATTTGATGAACCTTCTGCTCGACCGGCTGGAAGTAGCGAAAGAAGAAGAGCAGGAGCTTATCGTTGCTTCCTTAATCCACGATATCGGGCACGGTCCCTATTCGCACGTGACAGAACCCGTAATAAAAAAAATCACCGGAAACAGCCATGAGGACATAGAAAACATAATATTCAAACAAGAACTCGAAGCTAAAGTTGAAGTCGAATCCGCTAAGACTATTGCAGAAGTTCTGGATGAGCTTTCTTTAGACAAGCAAAGGATAGCGGGATACATAAAAGGCGAAAGGAGGGCGGAATACATGGAGGGCGAGAGGGACCTATCAAAGGTTTTAAACGGTGAAATAGACGTGGATAAGATGGATTATTTAGTCCGTGATTCATATTATACCGGCGTGGCATACGGCGTTGTTGACAATATACGGATTATTCAAGGGCTGGATTTTGTCAATGGTAAAGTCGTTATAACAGAAAAGGGAATACTACCTGCGGAATATTTGCTCTTTTCTCGTTTCTTGATGTATCCTACGGTTTATAAGCATCACACGAGCCGAATAGCACAGTTGATGTTTTCGAAAGCACTGGAGTATTTCGTCAAATCGAAATTTGAATCTGAGGACCACATCCGGCAATACGCATTGGCATTAAGAAGGATGGACGATTCGGAAATAAACATTGCACTGCGGAATGCGAGAGGCTACCCGGGGGAGATAGTGGAACTGATAAACAAGCGGCAACTGTTCAAACGTGCGGTATATAAAGGAGTAAACGAGCTAAACGAGAGTGTAGTAGCACAACTGAGTGAAGAAAAGCGAAGAAAAGAAATAGAAGTGGAAATAAGCAAGCGAGCGGGTGTGGACGAGAAATACGTTATACTGGACTTTCAAGGAGAAAAAGGAGATGAATTAAAAGAAAGCGTGGCGAAGGTTGTCGTTGATAAGCCCATACAGGGTTTACAGGGTCGAGAGCAGAGCGCACGAGAAATTAAGAGTTTACATGAGGTTTCATCGCTCGTGTCAATGCTCAGTCAGGCATTCCGAGAAAATTATAAAGTGGGCGTTTACACACCTGCGAGATACCGCGAAGAAGTGAAAAAAGCTGCGGAGATGGTTCTATGGCGTTAAAAGAAGCAATGCGGGGCACTATCTAAAAATATAGTCTGGGATTTATCACCGCGGAGAGCGCCGAGTACGTGGAGTTTTAATCTGTGTCAATAATTTATTTTTTCGCGTTTATATAAATTTTTCTTTAAATCTTATCAAATTTGTTAATAAAAAAGCGAAATGAAAAGCAGAGGAGAAATTGGAATGGCATTTGTGTTCGTTATTCTACTTGCAACTTCATTAGCGACATTTGTTACCATTAGTGCAGTAAACACATCTCAAAATCCTATCATTACTGAAGTATATTATGATACCTATCTGAAAGGGGATACCGATGGCGAATTTCTAAGAATGCACAACCCCACAGAAAGTTCAATCAACATCGGTGGATGGCAGATTACAGATCTCGAAGGTGTTATTACGTTCCCGGACTGGGCGAATATAGATGCTGGGAGCAGCCTATACATCGCTTACAACGCAACGGCGTTTTATGAAGAAATGCTCCAGAAAGCAAATTTTGAGTATGGTGTGGATTCTAATGAGACACCAAATATGTATAAAAGGGGGAGATTAGAGCTCAATAATGATGGAGACGAAGTAATCCTGAAAGATGATGAAGGCAGGATAATAGATGTTGTGATTTATGGTAACTCTGTGTATGCAGGAGATGGATGGATCGGTGTTCCAGTGAAAGATGTAGCTGAAGGCGTAATCTTAGAACGGGACAGAAACGAGACAACCGGGCAATATGAAGATACAACTACCTCTGCGGATTGGGATGATTATCGAATATACGTTGTCGGGCAGTCGCACTTCCCTTATGAGATTTTTAGCTTTAACGGGAACGTCACCGTTTTTACCTCTCCGGACAGCAGCTTTACAGAAATCGCAAATGCAATAGACAACGCCAATGAATCAATTTACTTGAATGTTTACCAATTCCATAATTTCTATTTGATGGACCACATAATAGATGCGTTGGAAAGAGGCGTTGGAGTCAAAATAATGCTCGAAGGCGACCCCGTAAATGGGATTGCCGATGATGAAAGATATATTGCAAATGAAACCGTTAACGCAGGCGGAGAAGTAATGTTTATGATAAATGACGCAGGCAGAGGCATTCATGACAGATATGCGTTCAATCATGCGAAATATGCACTTATAGACAATGAAACGACGATAGTAATGTCCGAGAACTGGAAAAATACTGGTGTGCCTACCAACAATACTTTTGGGAACAGAGGTTGGGGCATTATTATAAACAATCCAGGTGTAACAAATTATTTCAGCGAGGTCTTCCGTGAAGACGGGAAGCCCGCGAGCAAAGACTGTTTCCCATTTACCCCTGATGGCCCAATATATGGGAATAAATATGGCAGTCCTCCCCTTGATTTTGTGCCAAATCGCACAATCCCCACCGGCAATTACTCGTATCCGTTTGGTAGCGAAATTATTTCCGGTGAGTTCAATGTTTCTCCAGTTTTAGCGCCTGATACTTCGCTATTGCCGACAAAATCTATCATGGGCATGATAAAAGGAGCGGAGAGCTCTGTTTACGTCGAGCAGCTTTATGTTAAGGACTGGGGGACGCATGCCGAGCCAAAACCAAATCCGTTCTTAGAGGCTGCGATTAACGCATCAAGGAGAGGCTGTGAAGTGAAGATATTGCTAAACCCAACATACAGTCTCGAGTCTAACCAGGCTACAATTGATTATGTCCGGGGCATTGCTGCAGGCGAAGGGCTCAACTTAGATGCCAAATTTATTGACATTGAAAGAACAGGGCTCAACAAAACACACAACAAAGGCGTTATTGTTGACCGCAGCAGAGTTTTGATTTCAAGCGTCAATTGGAATGAATATAGTCCAACAAACAACAGGGAAGTTGGGGTGATAATCGAAAATGAAGACGCAGCGGGGTTTTATACGGATGTGTTTTTATATGACTGGTATTCACCAGTTAAGGCTGCCTTTGATATAGGTCCTGGAACTTATCCAAGCATCTCCGGCGTGCATAATGGAACAATCACGCCATCGCAGGATATCGCTGTAAACCGCCTTTACACTTACCCCTGCACAGGCACCGGAGGGCACACGGAGTATATCAAAATCGGGAACGAAACCTGGAACGAAACTGCACATTGGAAGGGTTACAAAAGCGATTGGCACAACATCACGTTCGACAAGACCGTTGTTCTAAGCGCAAACGAAACGTACGACTATACCATTCACACCGGCTCATATCCGCAGATTCATCATACCTCCGCACTGCCAACGGCACGTGGATGGATAAATTGCACAGAGTTTATTGACGCAAATGGTCGGCGATGTACCGACTGGATACCAGCGATAAGGTTAGAATAGAATTCTTGCGTCCTTGCAATAAGGCTGTGGGAGTGATAAAACGATTTTTTATTCTAATCTACTTCTCCTTTCCCGCTTCTTCCTCGGCACCCAACAATTTTTCTATCGGTTTCGCCCCATACTCATTTATCTTCACATTTATCTGCGATATCTCCGGTGATATTTCGTTGCCCCTGACCGACTTCCTTCTCCTCTTTCCCTTCTCTTTTGGTCGGTAGCCGGGTGGTGAAGTAATTAAGATTCTCTTTCTTACAGCGCCCGAAACGTCTTTTCGCATCGGTGTGCCATCCGTATCCGAGCCACCGCGTATTTCCAATCCATAACCACCCAGACCTAAAATATCCGCATCCACAACGTCCCCTATTCGTTTACCAATGAATAAAGCACTCGCTTCCGTATCCTTACCTTCTACCTTATACGCCTTCCCTGTTTTCGGGTCACTTATCACTACTTGCATTTTGTTCTCCTTTCTCTTTTCATTTTATATTTATCCTTATTAAACTATGG
>JAYEII010000149.1:0-4131 GCA_034660015.1 Methanobacteriota archaeon
CGAAAATGTTCGCTTTTTAGCGAACAAAAGTGAAGAAAAGTGAAGGGTTATGGATTACCCTTTGCCTGCTTCCTTCGCAGGTGTATGCAAAATGCCGAATATAAGAGCAGTACAGCAAATGAAATCAAGATAATACCCAGGATAAGATGTACGGGTTCGTAAATTACACCACCCATTGGAGGTGGGATTTCTTCTGGTAGTGAGATGCTTTTAACAAACCTGTAAACTTCTACAATTCCGCCAATAAAAGATAGCACTGAGGATGATAAAAGAATCACAATTTTAGTTAGTTCATGTGGATGTAGTATCGCCTTACTTTTCTTCGTTAGCTCATAATAAACCCGCTTACGCTCATTTTCCTGCTTTTCAACTAATCCTGCATTCGTTAGCTTCTCCAAATGTTTGTGAACGGTAGATTTAGTAAGGTTTAATTCTATTGATAATTCAGTAACAGTCTTTCGCCTTGAATCCAGTCTTTTTAGAATCTCGATTCTTGTTTCCGAAGCTAACACATCAAAATCATCTTTACCAAGATTGACTTTTTCAGACAAAGCAATCACCCGCAGTAAAAGGAAGTTATATATTAGTTTATAAGTTTTTTAGCACAGGTTTTCTTTTTGTGAAAAAGAAAAAGTGTTGAGATAGCACTATCAATATTATTTATGCAAGCGAGGGTTGAGGAGTGGACTAAGAAGGCATTTGAAACGAGTTCTGATGAGTTCTTAGCTCTAATTGATGAAGCAAATGAGATATTGGACGAGGAGAAAGAGGCAAGAGGGGGAAGCGGATTGATTCGCATATCTCCTCAAACAGTGAAGAATGTAGTAGTCGTGGGAGACCTACACGGCGATATGGAAAGCTTGGTTCACATATTGAAAGATATTGAAGACCTAAATGCCGACAGGATAGTTTTTCTTGGAGATTATGGCGATCGGGGCTCGGAAAGCGTTGAGGTTTACTATGTCCTTTTGAAGCTGAAAGTTTCTGAGGGGAAAGGGAGGGAGAAGGAGAAAAAAATAATAATACTGCGAGGGAATCACGAAGGACCACCTGACATGCCGGTTATGCCGCATGACCTGCCTTTTTTATTCACGAAGAAATACGGCATGAGAGGTAAAGAGGTATATGAGAAACTAAAGGAACTCTGGGGGTATTTACCCTATGCTGTGCTGGTAGAAGGAAGATACTTAATGTTGCACGGAGGATTGCCCGTAAATGTAGATTCGATTGAGGATATTGCATTTGCGCACGACTCGCATCCTGCATCGAGTAATTTTGAAGAGATACTGTGGAGCGACCCGGTCGAAGGTAAAGGCGATTTTTACTCGATGCGAGGAGCAGGCAGAATGTTTGGAGAAGATGTAACCGAGAGGGGGTTAAGGGCAGTGGGTGTGAAAACGCTAATAAGAAGCCACGAACCTTGCGAAGGCGTAGAAGTAAGGCAAAGAGGAAAAGTTCTAACGCTATTTTCAAGAAAAGGGGCGCCGTATTTCAATACGCAGGCGGCATATTTGGTTTTGGATGAAAATGCGTTAATGGAAGCAAAAGACGCGGAAGAGCTGGCAAGAAGCGCTGCGAGAATTTGGTAAATGCCACTGTCAAAACGCTAATGATTTATCTATCACCGCCGAGAGCGCGAAGAGAGAGCACAGAGTTTTAAGACACTGATTTACACTGATTTACGCAGATTTATTTTTGTTTAACCGTGCTTGTTGATTCTTATCATCTGTGTTAATCTGTGTCCATAATTTATTTTCTGTTTTCTGCTGCCTTTGCGTTCTCCGTCTTCACGTGCTCTGCGGTGAAAGTTAAGGAGTTGGCGATTTCACTGGAAAATTCGACTGTGCCATTCTTACTATTGTTTCTCTCGTGGAAATCTGTGTAATCTTGTGGTTATAATTTTCGGAATGACTATAACTTAAATTTTTGTCAGAACAATATTCTATTACAACTCTATACATCATCAAACGTTCGAGTCCACGAATAGGAAACAGAGGAAATGAAAGAAGAGAAACTAAATAAGCAAGCATTGCAGTTCAGAGAACTGGCAGGAGACGACCTTTTCTGGTTTACCGTATCGCAAAACGTTATGGCGATAGAAAAAGACAGGCGTAGATTTGAGCAGCTGGCATTGGAAATCTTAGCATATTTCGACTGCAAACGGTGCTGCAAATGCTGTCGTGAAATGCCCATTCATCTGAATGACGAAGCTATGGAGCGACTGTACCGGATTGACGGTGATGCACTGTTTGATAAGATAGACGAGAACGAGGTGGACAACTACCTGAAAACCCCATGCCCTTATTTAGAAGGGGACAGATGCACAATTTACGAGGACAGACCAATGTCCTGCAGAATGTTCCCTTTTGTCGTTATTCGACCCGTCCCCACACTGCAATTATGCCCCATGGGCGAGAACATCTTCGACGAATTTAAACGATTAACGCGAAAATACGGTAAAGGAAAAAAGAACCTGCGGGTGGAATGGGAGGAAGGTGCTCCGGGTGTCAGGCTGCCCGATTACAGTGGGAACATAGACAGTGAAAAAAAAGCCGTCTATGTCGCGCTTCCGATACCCGTCCTGGAGAAGTTTTTAAAATATCTGCAGATGGATGGAAAAGAAAAGGTAAAATGAGTATTAACCTGACATTGTCAGATTAATTATAATATGTATTATAAATATGTAATGGTGAATAAGGCCAATACAGGGCAATGGAAGAAATAAAAATTTCGATTGCGAAGGATGTGTATAAAGTGCTATTAATGGAGAAAAAGGCGAAAGAGAGCTTAGATGATGTTATATTGCGTCTTTCAGCAAAGAATCTGTGCATAGAGGAAGTTGTTGGCACTCAGATACTTTCAAGGGAAGATTGGGATAAAGTGAAACTTGAATTGAAAAGGGTAAGCAATTTAACATTAAAGAAATTGGCATCAATGACACCTACATTGCAGCAACAGCACTTGTACACGACCTAACGCTCGTAACTGCAGATGTAGCACATTTCAACAGGATTGAGGGATTAACAGTGGAAGAGTGGTAAATTTTAATTTGACATTATCAGATTAACCACAGAGTTCACGGAGAGCGCAGAGGATGCATTTTCAATTACGAATTTATTTCTTCTCTGTTCAATTCAAGTTCTTTCTCTATTTCTTCCTGGTGGTCATAATAGAACGAAAAAGCATCGTATACTTGAGCGGGAGTAAGTTCAGGTAATTGCTTTATGATTTCTTCGATAGAGTAATTCATGAGTTTGTAGTAACCAATAATAGCCCAGACGGGAATCCGGGTTCCTTTTACTACAGGGTTTTCACCACATACTCCCTCTTTCACATCAATAAAAATATCACGAACAATAAATCTGTGTTAATCTGTGTCTATAATTTGTTTTGTCCTTCTTTCCTCCTCCGTGTCTCTGTGTTTTTTCTTTATTTTCCGATAACCAAATCCTTATCAATAGCTTCTTTAAACAGAGTTGCGAAATGATTAAGTCGCTCTTCATTATGGTTTTTAATTTTTTCTCCTAAGTCCTGTCTTGCTTTCTCCACAATTTCATCAAAAACATCTGAATCATGTATATCATTACCCTGTCCTTCATAGAGAGCTAAAAGAGTTTTTAAATGGATTTCAGGATGCTCTTTACGCCCTGTATAATATGCCGTATATCTAACAACTAAGCAATTAGAGCAGGAGTCAATGTCAATTACTTCTAAATGCTCGTAACCTTGCTTTTGGAGTTGTTTACTTAATTCCTCTTTATATTCCTTCCCAAAATCTTTATCCGTTTTTATTTTTTCTACAATATTCCTTACCAATTCAAATGGATAATAAGGGAGTTTACATTCTACTTTTACTTCTTTGTAAGCTTCCTTTGATATTATCACATCCAGTATTTTATCAAGTTGCATAACTTTCATCTTTTCTTTTTCTCCTCCTCTTTTTCTCTCATTTAAGAAGTTTTAAACGCCGGAGGTCTGCTTCAGTCCATCCAGCTTGCTCTTCAATTCTCTAAAATCCAGGGTAGTTTCCTGTATCAGTTAAACCTCCCATCATCACCTCTGTTTCTATTTTAATCCACTGTTACGATGTAACACAGCCGAACACCCCTACATTTTCTCCGATACTGCCTA
>JAYEII010000150.1:0-19387 GCA_034660015.1 Methanobacteriota archaeon
TATGTAATTGAACAACTCGTATCCTTTTCTACTAAGAGTGCATTTAAAAAATTATTTGGGTCCGGGGCGGTGAAGATGAAGCGGCATACCATTATTGTGGGCTGGAATACCAAAGCAGAAGAGGCGATAAAAGAGCTACGGAACGAAAATGAGGAGTTTTTGGTGGTGGGAAGCGAATTGGATCAAGCAGAGCTGAATGCGCGGGAGATACCTCATATTAGTGGAGACCCGACAAAGAGCGAGACGTTGAATAGATGCGGGATCGAAGCTGCAAAGACGATGATGATACCTCTGGAGAACGATTCTGAGACGATAATGATTGCGCTTGCAACCCGGAGACTGAATCCCGGTATAAAAATCGTTGCGACGTGCGAGACGCGGGAGCATGTGGAGATGATGCGTGGAGCTGGGATTGACCATATAATCTCTTATGCGGAGATAAGCGGGCGGTTACTTGCTCATTCGGTTACCGAGCCAGTAGTTGTGAATTTCATTATGGATGCTACGACTTCGGTTGAAGGGTTTGACCTGAAACAGATAAAAGTGGGCGAGAAAATGAGGTTGGTGGATATGTCGCTGAAGGAGAATGAAAGGGTGATAGCGTTGTACAGAGGAGGTGGTTTTGTTTTCGAGTTCGCGGCGGATGTTATGCTGGAGGAGGGGGATTATCTGGTGGTAATATCTTCTTCATGCTAAAGCAAGGACCTGCTGCCAGGCTCCAACAGATCCACACTCGGACTGAAGAACTTGTCCTCTAATTGGATATTTCCTAAAATCGAGGGCTTATTTTCCGATATAAAACTCTATTTTGGTTTTTTTTGATAAAATTTTGATTTGTGAGACAGAAACGGAGCATCGCCCGCCCAACCCATTCCACTCCCATGCTGTAGGCTACACCACCTCCCCAGAACGTATACATAATCTCATGCATTATAGAGTAAACAGAGTTTTTTCAATGGGCAATCTTCACAACACGGCTTAGACGGTTTGCAAAATGTGGCCCCTATATCCAACAATCCATAATTAAACTCGACATAATTCCTCTTCGGTAAATAAGATGACACGAGCACCCACAAATCCGTGTCTGCATAAGCTTTCTTTTTTGACCGATAACCTGCACATCTCGACATTACTCTTTTCACACTCTCATCAACAATCGGAACTCTAAGATTATAGCCAAAGCATAAAATCGAATTAGCAATGTACTGACCTATCCCTTTTATGCCGACCAACTCGTTGTAACTCGGAGGAATTCTTCCATCGAAACGGTTCACTATTTCCTTTGAGATGGTAATTAAAAGTTCTGCCCTATGATGCAATCCCAAAGGGGTGATTAATTTCTTTAATTCCGTTACGTCACCGATGGATAGCTCTCTAATAGTTCCAAATTGTTTAACGATTTTTTCATAAACATTCTCAGCTTTCCAAGCGCCGGTTTGTCTTAACAAGACTTCTGCAACTAAGATCAAAAAAGGATCCTTCGTTTTTCTCCAGGGAAGTTCATGACGACCATATTTTTTGTACCATTGAATAACGCTCTCTTGGAACTTAAGTCGATTAACCTCTAACATTATCCATCTTTACCCCCGGCGTATTTAATTTAACAAATGCGTTGCAACTTGTCTACCAACAACCTCACCAAGCTTCGGGGGAACGGCATTTCCGATTTGCATCCACGCAGGAGATCCATATTCATTGCCATTTCCTCTGATGCCTGAGACGATATAATTATCTAGTGTCCCTTGAAGTCTTTTAATCTCATTTAGCGTTAATCGCCTATTCCTCCAATGAAAAGGTCCCACAGAACTCCAAGGTTGTGCCTGAATTGTAGTTGAAGGTTGTTCTGGGTCTAATTTTAGTAAAAACGTCCAGAATTTAGATCTATCTTTGAAGAGTGCATTTTTTGGATCATATTCCTTCGTGTAATAAATGTAATTCATTCCGGGGGGGATGTCATTTATAAGATAGCCATATTTACCGCCAATTTTTGTTTTTGCATCGTAAACTACTCCGTCATCAAGATCTCTTAAAACCTCTCCGCTGGTGACAACTGGTTTTAGTTTGCCACCATTGCCATGGGTTTTTTCTGGAAAGACAAAATCAACTTCCTCACGGAAGCCCACAAAAAACAACCTCTTTCTTTTTTGTGGCACCCCATGCTCAGCAGCATTTAGCACTCTATGAAAAACATGATAATCTAATCTATCATAATTCCAAAGTATTTTTTCCAGATCCTTCCCCCCATTAGATGAAACGAGACCGGCAACATTCTCCATTATGAACGCTTTAGGCCTAAGTCCTTTTACCAACCTCTCAAATTCAAATACCATCAGACCCCTAGCGTCCTTAGTGCCCTTCCTTTTGCCTTCGTTAGACCGCGAGAATGGCTGACAAGAAGGCCCACCAGCAACTAAATCAACCTCATTTTTTTTGAGACCCGCTTTTTGAAGTATATATTTTCCCGATATTGTAGAAATGTCGTTATCTATTACTGGAACCGTGGGCCAGTTAATTTTTAAAGTTTCTACACAATAAGGATTATTATCAACTTGGGCGCATATTTTAAACCCTGCCGCCTTCAGCCCCAGATCTAAGCCGCCCATCCCTGAGAATAGGCTAATAGCTTTTAGTTTTCTTTTAGCCATTTCCACCCTCTTTTTCCCTCATTGCCATAGGCTATGCCTTGAGTTCTATTTTAAGTTGAATTCCGTAGATACTCAATTATCCTATCGTTTGCATTCGGAAAGCTTACAGGAATTGGGACATTAGTCAGTCCAGCAGCGTCATAACTCATTAGTAGCCATTGCCCTTTAGTGAATTTTAGTGTTTTTCTCATCATATCCTCTGTTATACCAAAGGCATCAGCCAACGTGTCTCGATCATACTTTCTTGGCATTTTAGATAGTAAATACGTGTGCGGTTGAGCTAGGATTGATGTGTCCAAATATGCCACTCGTTGGCTAGCAATGGTGAGTCCTAAGCCAAATTTTCTCCCCCTTCTTGCGATGTTTCGAACCGCTCCTAAGCTACGTCCATAAGTTGGGTTAGGGGAAATCCTCGGAATAAATTCATCTGCCTCATCATAAACAAATAGCACCGTAGGGTCAATGCGCCCTATTCTCCTACGATAGTTAAAAATCCCATTCACAATCGAAGAACTCCTCTCTCTTAACTCATCATCTCGATTGCATTGGAAAATAATCAGTGAGGAGCTATCTTTTGAGTTTAAAATGCTGTATATCTGGTCAAATGAAATCACCATATTTTCCGGCCTTTCTTCTTGGGTGTTGTTTAAGAAGCTTTGTAAAGTATCTCTCATTGCTAAGAGAACATTTCTGGCTGTTTGTTTCACGTCAATGGTTCTTTGACTAGGTCTAGGTGCGGTAGAAGCATTACCTCCTTCAAATTCCAGTTGTAAAGCTTGCTGTGAGTCACTTTGTGGCTCGGATAAAAAGGACTCTGGAATTTTCTCTTGGCCTAAGAATCCATTTAATTCACCTATTAGCTCTGCTATTCGCTCAGTTCTTAATTCACTTCCCCCGTCTCCTGATAATCGTGCATCAACCCATGATCTAATAGGCCTATCTGCAGTCCCTAAATTGCCACCAATTTGACTGCTTACAGCCTCTCTCACTCTGCTATACGTCAAAATATTTCCCTCGTAATAGACTCTAATTTTTCCATTTCTAAGGATCTTTCCGATTTTTGAGGCATACAAATTCCTGTAGGGGATTAATTCTAATTCCTTAGGCAGCAAAAGTGTTCGTTGTATGGACTCCACAGCAGCGTCTTCCTGTGTTGAATCACCTGTTAGATACTCCAAAGTTGGCTCTCCGCCAGGTAGAGAATCTTCACCGAAGACAACTATGTACGATTCATCGAACCGATCAATGACATCTACTAATAAGCCAGTATATTCAGACATTAAATCCATCAAAACGATCTTTGTTGTGGAATTTTCTTGAGTTATGAGATGATGTAGCAGTGTGCTCATAATGTTAGATTTTCCTGCCCCTGTGAAGCCAAAAATTCCGAAATGAGTTCTCAGCATATCCTCAATGCTGATATGTATTTGAATGTCTGGATTTAGAATTAGGTTGCATGGTGCAATGGTCGGTATAGCGGGAGATTCCAGGCCCTGATTTACTATTCTGTTCGTGAAGGATTCAGACAAAATGTGCGCTTCTTCTCCAATCATGGGATAGTTTTCCTCTGGTTTGGGTGAACCACTACGTCCTCCCTCAAATGCAACCTGTAGCCCCGTAGATATTGCTTGGACTTTTATGAGGGTAGTTTGCTCCACTGGTTCATCTTGCTCCCAATCTTGCCGACAGCTCTTTGCAGCCTCCAAAAAGAAGCCAGGAAATGCCCGCTCTACCTCCCTAGAGGATCCCAAGGCATAATGCTGGGGTATGACCGATACTGACTCTAATATGCCAAAAATCTGCCGGATGTCATCGCTCTGAAAATTTTTTACGGCAAAAAACATCCCTTCTCTAATTTTCCTTACGTTTTTCCTCGTGTATGGGAACCAAATGGTATAAAGATACCCAGCAAAAGCCTCTTCTTCCATTGACACGACCACACCCTTAGGTTCTTCTTCAAAATCGTTTGTCATTTTGTCTTTCTCCTATCTGAAGCTATCTCTAATTTGTCTAAATGTCTTAGTCAAGGGCCTTGAGCGAAATACCCATTCACTCGACTCTAAAAGTCCTAACACCCTCTTTTTCATAGATTTAGCCCCCCAGTCAGCTTGATGTAGGGGATCAGGATAACCCAACGCTTCAGGATAATGGTTTCTAACTAAAACCGTTAGCAAGTACATTGAAAGCTCTTGTAATCTCGGAACATTGATTTCCTTCTCAAAATAAAGCGCCTTAATCTTGCCAAATTTTTCTGTATCTAAAATTAAATCTTGGGAATCTTTGTCATCCCATCCTGGATAAACGAGCCGATCTATAAATATAGCGTGAGAAGTGTTGGCTCTGTCTTCTGAGATGAAAAATTGGGAGATTGATCTTAACATGATTCTTTCAGGTCTTGTTGTCTCACCTGCTACACTTGATGGATACCCTCTAACCTTCCATTCTCCATTTTCGTGTTCAGGATGAATCGTTAAGAAGCAGGCATCGAATTCGATTGATGACCAAGGCGATTTTATACTGGTATCAATGTAAGGCAAAAGTTCTACAATATTTCTGTCTGTAAGATGTAATTGCAAGTGGTTGGCAGGATTGGTGCCGTTTTCTACATGCACCGAGCCTATAAAATTTCTGTAGAAAAAACGAGACCTGGAGTCTTTCACTACACCGACTAATAAGATATTCTTCTTCCAACATTCTTCAATAAGCGCTCTTATGCCAACACCAATAAGGAATTTTAAATCGCTAGAGGTAAAATATCGTTTAGCAGAATCATCCTTTATTTTATAAGTTATGGCGCTAGCGCTTTTTTCTCTAAATAACCCCTCACAGATATTATTAAAAATTCTTACTGTTTTTGTCCAAGAAACACGGGGATCCACATTAAAGGTAAAAGAGTCATTCTTTTCGTCAAACACACCGGCTCCAATCCCTTGGAGAAATCTTGCTCCTGCCTTGAAATTGACCCCTGAAAACTCAGAATCACAATCGGAGTGGGATATTGTTTTGTTTTTTTTCCAAACTGCCTCAGCAATAATTCTAAAGTGCTGCTGAAATCCCTTTGTGGAAGGAATTCCCAATTCTTTTTTAAAGGGATGGGCTAAAGCAACTTGCATGTCCGCCACTGTGATTTCCTCGCCATCAAAATCTCCATATTTTAATTGTACATTCCTTGGGCTGAAGCTAGAATTGGCAAGTATCCCTCCTAACCAATTGTCCATTAATATTAAGTTAGGCGTATCAATTGTAGAAGATGCAGCTAAAGAATAGGCAAGATAGACTTCCGCTAACTGCATAATTTTTGTATGTAAAGAAGATATCTGTGAAATTTCTGAGTCACTCATTAAAGTTATTGACTCACTCTCTGCGTCTTCCGATCCGATTTCCATAACATCAGGTGGCAACGGAACAAAGGCAACCATGGAGACATCTTTATTCATTTCCCATCGCTGATACCTTAATCTGCCACCAGGATCGGATAATGATAGCACCCCTTTTGAGCCATAAGCTCCACCATAAAAAGAAATGAAATTTTCCGATTCTCTCTTTTCACAGCTAGCATCAATTGCTACAAAGTGTATATCTGAAGTTCCTAAAAACCTTTCTGCTATACTTTTTAATTCCATTCTTTTCACTTGGTTGGAAAATTCATCTACGAATGAAACCACAAATTTGTTTAAATACTCGTCATAGATTTTTTTAAGCTTTTGCGCGTGATCAATGATCCTCTTTTCATAATCTTCTTGTGAAGTTTTTAGGCTGTCATGATATTGGTTGTAGATTTTTGATATTTCTGACATGTATTTATCTCCTATTTTTGTTTGATTTATATTTTGACTGTCAAACACTCTTTATAGCTGCATATCCCGTATTTAACAGGTTGTCACCAACTGGATAGCATAGGTTTTGGCGCTCATTTCGCCCTACCCGGACCTCCTGCACCCCGTATGGTGTATCCTGTACCTCGTGGTCTGACAACAGGACCTGAACCGGGACGATCGTACCTGTAAGGCGAGTAGTATCCATATCCACCACCGCATACCCAAAAGAACCCCCAGGGATAATACCTTGTTCTCTCTCTGACTACACGAGTTTCATTAACCGCCGCCGTCTCATTATCCGCAGTAACGTTGAAGAACTCTCGCTGGAACGTTTCGTTCGTCGCCACTTTCTCTTTCAGCGCAAGCACCTCGTCGTACGACTTCCTCGCCTCTACGTTCACCGCCGCATCTCGTGGTCCACTCAACTTGTGTTGAGGATACCGTATCGCATATATCGACCCCGCAAGAGGTGCAACGTGCTCAATCGCTGCGGGTTCTCCCGATTTAAACCTGACATCACTCCTCAACGATACGAAGTCATTTCCTTCCGCACGAATCTTGAACACGTCCTCTTCATAATCATCTGAGCCCGCAGCTATACAAATATATTTGTTGCGACCATCAGAATAAGTCGTAACATAAGCAACTATATCACCATTTGCAGCCGAGAACCACGAATAATCCCAGTACGGCCCCCATCCACCGCTCTTCTCGCTTTCTATCGCAGTTGTGACAAAACCTACCTCCTCTAATTTGTCGTGCACCGTTTTATCAATATCCTTCGCCTCTCTCCCATATCTGTACATTATCCCGGCAACGCCATTTTCATGCACCTTCTGTGCACTGTAATGGTCTATCGAATCGTCGCCAAGCGTGTGATAGCCAAGGTACGAAACTAAAGAAAGAGCTATTTGCTGGTCTTCTGTGCATTTCGGAGGTGCTAAAAGCGGTCCTATAACGAACGGAATCGAAGCCACAATGAGTATCACTATAACAACCATAGCTGCTATTATGCCTATATCCTCTTTAGCTACCATTTCTCTTTTTGTATTGTAAATAAATAAATAAAGTATAGCTTCCTTCTATTTAAGACACAGATTTACACTGATTTACGCAGATTTATTTTAGTTAAATTTGACCGTGTTGATTTTTATCATCTGTGTTAATCTGCGTTAATCTGTGTCTATAAGCTATTTATTTTCTGTTTTCTCGTTCACGTTATTATTACCGCCATTGCCACCACCGAAACTGCGACGTATACAACACCTGAAAGTATCCCGGCTGCGATGTTCCCGTTACTTATCGCCTCTTGCAGTTTTATCTTCGGCACTAATAATATATCAAACGCGAAGAAAAGGAGTGTTGCAACGAGCGAAATCCCTATGCTCCAGCCAATTGTTAATGCTATGTCATGGCTCAGCAAGCCAGTCCCCGGTGACATAATCGTTGCCGCAACCACCAGACTTATTCCGAGCAACATCAAACTGAAAAATATCGCAACCGCACTATTCTTTCCTTCTATCGCTTCCTGCAAGTCGAATTTCCGAAACACGAGAATATCGTAAACTTTCACCAGCAGCATGCTAAGACCTATCCCTATTACCAGCCATAAGAGTGCTACCCACGCCGTTACTATCATTTCATTTACCATTTTATTTTATTCACCTCCTATTATTTTATCCAGTACAATCTCCGCTTTACCACCCAGCATGTCTTCCATGAGCTCCAGAACCTTTTTTGCATCACCACGCCCACATGACATCACTTCCACGAATATCGAATTCTCCTCCGGATACGTATGGATGGCAATATGGCTCTCTGCAAGCAATGCAATCGCTGTCAGTCCCTGTGGCGAGAACTTATGGCTGACGGTTTTCAGTAACGTCAAATCCATTAGCTTCGCCGCTTTCTCTAACATCCCTTCCATCAACGCTATATTTTCCAGCTTTTCCACGCTGCAATCCTTTATCAGTCCTATAATAGCTTGAATTCTTGCCATTTCTCTTCTCCTCACCCGGGGACCAACCCCTCTCCCTTGAACACCAAAATTGCCTCCTCGTAGCTCAAATCCTCAGGCGGAAGTGTCAAATCCGGCTTTGGAAACGCCTCTTCTTCGTCCAGCACCTCGTCCATCTCGATGTCTTCACCCACGAGCAGCCCCCTCGATCTTATCAGTTCAAATATCTGCGGATAAAGTTCGTTGAACTTCTCTTCTGCAAGCTCCCCGCGTTCATTAAGAGTCGCGAGTTCGTTGTCCGGCTCGTTTATCTTATCTAATATCTCCGCTTTGTTCGCCGCTGGGAACGCCCACGTCCCGCCACCAGAAATGCCAATTAATAAATATCCACGCGACATTTTCTTC
The DNA here is from genome assembly GCA_034660015.1 of Methanobacteriota archaeon. Taxonomy (GTDB): domain Archaea; phylum Halobacteriota; class Syntropharchaeia; order Alkanophagales; family Methanospirareceae; genus QEXZ01. Next base: position 8,826 of record JAYEII010000150.1, read on the forward strand.
ACTTCCCCTTCAGCTCCTCGTCAAGTGAGGAAAGCGACCCTGAGACTTTCAATTCTCGCTCGATTTCGCTTGTCCCTAAGTCCGCAGTCCCCGCGTCGGTGCCGAGTTCCGCTGATGCCTCCGCTCTTGCCTCTTCCATCCGTATCTTCTCCGTCATCCGCTGCACCGTTAAATCAACATCACCAATCTCGCCGTCTATTCCTGAGAGCGCTTCGTTAACGCGCTTACCCGCCTTCGCCATCGCGTAATCGGATTTCAAATCCGCTCGCTTGTCCGCGAACCTCCGAATCTTCGCGTTTAAATCCACCTGCTTGTCCTTCAGCATCCTCACTTTCTTCTCCATTTCCGCAACGGACTGCTGAAGCAGCGGTATTCTCTCCCTCGTCCTCGTCTCCTCCTCCAACAGTTGCGCCGCCGCACTGTTCAGTTGCTCCACCTGCAGTTCCGCCTTCTCGCGCTTCTCGCTCTCTAACTCCGCCACTCTCTCCTCTAACGCCACCGCCCGCTTTCTGTACTCCAACGCCTTGTTGTGCACCGAGCCCACCTTCTTCTGTGTCTCGTTCAATTCCCGCTTCTTCAGGTTCTTCGCCGCGATTGAATCCCGCACTGCGACCGCCACCTTCTTATTCTCCTCAACCAATTTCTCGTGTGCGTAGTCGAGCTGTTCCGCCGGGTCTTCAAATCGCTCTACTATTTTGCTCATCTTCGCTTTAGCCACATTTGAGAACCTATCAATCAATCCCATTTTCCATCACCCCTAAAAAATTTCCAAACTTCTCCTCGATAATTCATTTCCCCTATATACTTCCAGCCTTGCCCCTGCGGGCTTTTCCAAGCTGAGGATTTCTCCTGTCCGCTCGAACTCGCAATCGGCATACGTTACCTGCGTTCCAGCAGCAACGTCCCACGGAAAAGACCCCTCAACCAGGACAATCCTTGCTTTTCCCACTTCGTTCACCTTCACTTTTTCCCCTTGAAAGTCAAATACAGTTCCTTCTTTTAGTTCATCAGGGTCTGGTGCATCCGCAGATTCGACTTCGTCAAGTAAATCAAGTGTCGTCCCTTCCTTTGATAACCATTTGTGCTCTTCCGTGTCTGAGAACTCCAAATAGAACTCTCCCCACTGCCCTCCTCCCCAGTCATAGACCAGCATTCCAAGCACGGTGAAATCTAATCCATCTATCGTTCCGATACTGCCTTCTCTTAATTCTTCTGGTTTGGTATCTGGTCTAACCTCTCCCCGCTGCTTTTTCTTTTTCTCTTTTCTTATTTCAAGTATCCTTTTGCTTCGCTCGAATAATCCCATTCTTAACTTTTTCTTTGTCTATCTTTGATTTATATAATATAATCGGGTATATATGTTTTTCGGTAGCCAATTCATCCTATTCTATACGTGGAAAGGCTCACACCATCGTATACCTTTTCATTTTAAATCCTTAATTTCCACTGCCATCTCCTCATCCTTCTTTTACCTATCAATTTGCTTATCTCATCGCTTGTTACCATTCCAATCACGCTTCTATTCTTACTCACGACAGGTAATGCAGAAATGTTGTATTTCTCCAGTTTGCGTATTACCAGTTCGAGGGGCTCATCCGAATCAGCGGTAATCACGTTTCTTGTCATTATTTCTGCCAACCCTCTGTGTTGCGTTGCCACTGCCGTTGAGATATCCCATGCGGTTACGATACCCACAAGCTTGTTCCCTGCTGATACAACGGGGATATGCGTAGTCTGTGTTTCCAGGAGTAATTTCGCGGCATCTGCTATGCTCGCCCGTTCACTTATTGTGGGCACTTCGCGTATCATCACATCCTTCACCAGAGGCAGCTCCTCCGTCTGTTTCATCGGCTTTAACGCAGTATCCGTTGGCAGTCGCTCTGCGGGCAGCGACAATAAAAACTCCCCTGCTTTTATTTCTCTCTTTAACTCGTCCGCAATTCGCTTCGCCATATAAAAACTTGAAAGAGGCGATGTTGGCACTTCATTACCTTCTATTTCTATCATCCCTGTTTTTAACTCCTCGTAGGTGACTTTCCTCACTACTGGTCGTTCCCTTCTGCCAACGCCATAATCAAGCACTTCTGTTACAATATCCGCATCTCGTATTCCCGTTTTCTTCGCTATACCCTCGTTCAGTACAGGTATCGGTATTCCAATACCCACGTACAGCGTCACGCCGTATTTGTGAAATATAGCACCTCGAAGGTATTCTGTACTCATTTCCTTCAGGTCCCCCGTGACCATTAACGTTCCAAAGCGGTCGGCAGGGTTGTGCTGCGTTCCCATTCCCACTACATATCCGCTTGCACCGCAAAGGAAAATCCTTGTTCCCAATCCTGTGGTCTCGAAATCGGGGTCGTTAGAAAGAGGAGAAAGGGCTCCTGCACCACAATAAGTCGCATTACGATAATTAGGTAGTAGCGTGCCCATATAGGTATATAAAGTTCTGTCCGTGGAGTTCGCCCCGACTTCATGCCGTTGTGATGAATTCCGCGGATTTATCATTATCGCCTGATTCACCTCGTCAAGCGTAATTGTTGTTTCTATTTCTTTACGAGGATAGCAATCTGTGCCGTAGCCGATAGCCTTCATCTCTAATTGCTTACCCGCCACTAAATCCTCTATTACATGCCCGCCACCATATTCCATTCCTTTCTCCTCGGATAATTGTGCTGCTCCTAAATACGCATCTACCGCTGCAATTCCCGTATATGCTTCTACGTCGTTAAGCCACACACGCTGCATTTTTAGCGGGGGTTCGGAATGCCCGAAGTTGATGAGCACACCTGAGGAACACATAGGGCCAAACGTCCCCGTGGTTACGACATCCACTTCCTTCGCCGCTTCTTCTGCCCCTAACTCGCTCACTATCTCGCTCATTCTATCCGCGGTTACTACGCGAACACTGCCATCCCCGATTTTTTCGTTTATCTCCCCTATGGTTTTAGTTTGCATGATATTAATTATAGTCATTCCCGTAATAAATTGCAAACCACGAGATTTCACAAGATTAACACAAGACCAGAAAGCAGAGAGAAGAAGAACGATTCCGGTTTCTTGTTGTATATAAACTATAGCTTCCTCCTATTTAAGACACAGATTTACACTGATTTACGCAGATTTATTTTAGTCTAACCGTGTTGATTCTTATCATCTATCTGTGTTAATCTGCGTTAATCTGTGTCTATAATTTATTTTCTGTTTTCTTGTAAAAATCTGTGTAATCTTGTGGTTACTTTTCGGAATGACTATAATATCCCCCCTCACATTATAGCTCTCGCTATTCTTCTTATACCGATAACCGACGGCGCATCGTCAGGTAAATCCACGATTGGCACGCCTTTAAAGTCATATTCCTGGATTAAAGGGTCAAAGGGTATTATTTCCTCTATGTTGAGACCGTATTTCTTCGCTTCTTCTATTATCCTCGCCTCCATGCCCTCGGGTATTTTATTCGCTATGTTCATCATTTGCTTCACGTCAGCATCTATTTCCTCGGCAATCCGCCTGAGCCGCAATGCGGTTTTTATGCTCTTCAGCGTCGTGTCCAGCACGACAAGCATCACGTCAACGTCCCTTGTCGTTCTTCTGCTGAGGTGCTCCAGACCCGCTTCACAATCTATTATCGTGTAATCGTAGTTCTTCGTCAGCGTGTCTATAATCATTCGTATGATGTGATTTACCGGGCAGTAGCAGCCCGGTCCCTCAGGGCGGCCCATAACCAGCAGGTCGTACTGCTCCTCCTCTTCTATTATCGCCGCTATTTTACCCTCGAATTGCGATCTCACGTCTAACGTAACGTCCCGATGCTTATCCTCCAACAGACCCTCCCTTACATCACCTGCCGTCTTATTATACGATATCCCAAGTGCCTCAGGCAAGTTTGAATCGGCATCCGCATCCACGGCTAATATGCAAACGTCCTGACCTGCAAGTTTCAGTATTTCAGTGATTAACCGCGCGGAAATAGCTGTTTTCCCTGTTCCCCCCTTCCCCGCTACCGCGATTATTTTGCCTTTTCGCATCATATGATTCTCCTCGCTTGGGTTCAAAGTTCAGATTTGTACAAGAAGGCGTGTTTTTTTTTCCGGTTATCTAACCGCAGCTAAACCCCCGCGGACATTCTAAACCGCCAATTGAACTCACAGCTCACAGCACTCACATTCACCACTCCAAACCTGTTTACTTTCCTCTGTGACTGGATTTCAGTCTCAAATCCTTCGATCCGCATTTCCTGCATCTCGTCGCTCTGGGCGCATTCCTTGCATTGCAGTCCATGCATATCTTCACACGGAAGAGTCTTGCTTCCGCCTCCGGGAATCTTGCCATTTTCGCTTCTCACCTCACCTCTGTATATCTACTCTATAATCCTTTAGTTATATATACAGCATAAAAACCTTTAAATATTCTCATAAATGAAGGTATAAATAAGTGTGTGAGACGCATAAGATGAAAAAAATAAAAGTCGGAGTATTAGGTGCGACCGGAAGCGTAGGGCAGCGATTTGTGCAGCTTTTGGACGGACACCCCTGGTTTGAACTCGAATCGCTGTTTGCTTCTGAACGAAGTGCGGGTAAGAAATACCGCGAGGTATCGAAGTGGTTTCTTCCCTATGAGATGCCCGCGGAAGCAGCGGAGATGGTAGTGCAACCGCTGAACGATGTGGATACTTTAGAGAACGAAGACATCGCAATTATGTTCTCTGCTTTGCCTGGCTCGGTTGCAAGCGAGGTAGAGAAGAGATGTGCACAGGCAGGATACTGCGTGGCAAGTAATGTCTCGGTGCATAGAATGGAGCCTGATGTGCCTCTGGTCATTCCTGAGATAAATGCCGACCACTTAGCATTAATCGAGGTGCAAAAAGAGAAGCGGGGATGGGATGGATTCATCATAACAAATCCTAACTGTTCTGCCATCGTCATGACGTTGAGTTTGAAACCGCTGATGAGATACGGGATAAAAGAAGTGCGGGTGTCAACCATGCAGGCGGTATCGGGTGCGGGATATGCCGGTGTGCCGTCAATGGCGATTCTGGATAACGTGATACCGTTTATAGAAAGCGAAGAAGATAAGATGGAAAGTGAACCGCTGAAGATTCTCGGCACAGTGGAAGAAGGTTCAGGAATAAAAAACGCCGCATTCAACGTGTGTGCTTCTTGCCATCGCGTTCCCGTGATAGATGGTCATACCGAGGCGATATGGGTAAAGTTTGAGGAAGGCATAACGGAAGAAGAAGCAAAGAAGGCGTTTAAGGACTTCACCACCGGCATAAAAACACCTTTTGCTCCTGGGAAGCCTATAATACTGCGTGAGGAGCAGGATAGACCGCAGCCCAAGTTAGACCGTGATGCCGGGGGGGGTATGAGTATATCGGTAGGGAGAATAAGAGCAGGAAGAATGGAGAATGAGGTGAAGTACATTGCACAGGGTCACAATACGGTACGAGGTGCTGCGGGTGCGTCCATATTGAATGCCGAAGTACTGGTGGAAAGGAAATACGTATAAGATCCTAATTAAGGAGGCGGGTGTCAATCTCGGCAGGCTCGCGCATATCTGGGAAATGGGATATTTGAGCGGGAGGAAAGTATAAAGTTGTATTCTGGAGACATTGGATGAAGATAATATTCGTTTGGATAACTCTGTCGCTGATATATTTCAATTACCAAGCCTATAAATCGTATGGAAGAGGAGAAAAGAGATGGGCAGAAGAATAGAAATATATTTTTTCTATATCTTACTGGGTTTGTTATATGCCATAGTTAAAGTAATTTGCTACATCAACGATCTTGTTTACTTACGTGGAGTGATATATGGGTTAATTGCAGGTGTTTCGACAATCAGCATCGGAATTCTCGCACTCAAAGAGTATGGTGGAGCGAATAAGCCGGTGTGGCATTGGCTGGCTGCTCTGATACCTCTGATTATCATTCCACTTACACCCCTTATTATGATTCTTCATTTAGGGCTCAGGACGTTTCTGGTGGAGAAAATGGCAATATTTATGATATTTGAAGGCATCGCGGTTGCTCAATTCATCGTGGCTATTTTGATGTTCCGGGGTTTGATATTCAAACGTGGAACGGATAAGCAGAAGATGCCCCGCATTGGCTTTGCAATAATGAAAACAGTATTAACCCTGCGCAGCATATTTAAAAAGCCAGAAAGAATCTTACGTGAGATGGGGCTACAGAAAGGACAAACTGTTCTGGATTACGGGTGTGGAATAGGGAGTTTCAGTATCCCGGCGGCGAAAATGGTTGGCGATGATGGCGTTGTTTATGCGTTGGATATTCATCCTTTGGCTATAAGGGCAGTTGAGAAAGAGATTAAAAAGAAAAGAATCTCTAACATCAAAACGATTCTCTCCTCACGAGGAACGGGATTGCCCGACGAGAGTGTAGATGTTGTTTTATTATACGATGTGTTTCAGATGGTAAGTGACAAAGAGAAACTAATGGAGGAACTACACCGGGTATTGAAATCGGGTGGAGTTCTTTTTGCTACCGCTGAACATCTCGACCCGAAAGAATTTATGAATATCTTTGCACGGGGGAATTTGTTCACGTTGGTTGAGCAAAGTTTAGGTGAAGTATTCAGGTTTAAGAGGGATTGAAGAGAAATAGGTACCTTTGGCGATATGTATATAGTGAAAAAGAAAAAACTGAAAAAGAGGGGGTATGGAAACGGAAAAAGGAGAAGAAGCTTATGGTCATATCTGGGACAAAAACGAAATCAAGCCAGAAGTTGAGAATACTTTTATCCCATACTTTTCTATCTTTTTCAATCTCTTCTCGTTAGACCAAAAACTAATCTCATGCTCTTTACTCTTAAAGGATAGAGATAGACCAACGTATGGAACATCCTTCAAATGTGAAGATAATATCTTTTCTGCCATTGGCAAGAATCCCTCAAACTCACTTCTTGGAATAATTTTTATAAATAATGGCAAGGCGGAGAACATTATATCAAAGTCCGGTGGGAAGAGGCGGAATTTAGAGCAAATCTCATCCTTATGCTTTCCAACTTCTTCTAACACATATTTCGGAGCGAATAACTCCAAACCATATTTCAATTCAGGGTCTAAAATCAACTCTCTTGTCGTACTGCCTTTCTTGAAAAAGGAGAAGAGGATGTTGGCGTCAACAACTAATTTCATTGGCGGGTTCGGACCTCATTTGACAAGACCATATCTCTTCGCCAATTCTTCGTTTACCTCCCTTCCTAACCTCAAGCAATCTTCATCAGATAATTTACTGTTCTCTGTCATTCTATTAAACACTGACAGCAGCAATTTCCTGAATGCCTTCGACTTCTCTAACTTCAACTCTGCCAATCTCTCTTCCATTGCCTCTAAAGCAAATTTGGACTTATCCACTGACAATTCTTCTATTTCCTTCTCCAATTCTTCCGGTATCCTCAATACTAACTCCACCATTTCTATCACTCATAACAATATTAATCTGATTATATAAATAACTTTGATGCACACGTTCGACAAAGAGGTGAAATATTCAGGTTCATTGGAAGTCAGACCACTTATGGATAAGAATACGCATGGAGTATTTGCCACAAGAATCCCTGGGCGACCAAATCCCATTGGTATCTCTGTGGTGCGTTGTGTTAAAGTTGAAAGGTGCATACTTCATATTCAGGGCGTGGACATTTTGGATGGGTTTCCTTTGTTAGATATAAAGCCTTACGTTCCTGATTTTGATGCACGAATAACAGAACGGATAGGATGGCTTTCTGGGAAATCGATTAATGTATATAAAAAGAGGTCAGATGGTAGGTTGGTAGAGGTATAGAATGGTTTAATGCGCAGCATCCGATGATACCCTTAGAACTCTTTTTCTTTCTGCAATCGAAAACTTTTTAAAGGGATAGCACAAACAAAAGGAAATAAATGCAAGCGTCTTGGAAATAGAAATAAAGAGGGGTAAAAACTAAATGATACGTGGAAAAGTGCCATATCATGAAACAGGATGGAAATCCCAAAAGGTACCGACTTATAATATGGAATTTGTAGAAATTGGGAAAAGAAAAAGACAAATTCAGAAGATCTACGATGAGTATTTTGAGCAGAAAGCAGAAAATATTACAATTATGTCTATGTTTTTATTGACGAATTAGAGGGTCTTATGTCTGAAGATGACGAAAATATATCGAAATTTCTGGAAATGATTATTAAAAAGAATGTTGAGAGAGACTTATCTGTTAAGGATAGGGCTACATTTATATTGGGATGTACGGGGCCTATATGGAATGCCATAGAAGCACGCTGCACTAAAGTTAGACCAGAAACGAAAGGGAGACTTCTCAGAAGAAAGGATACTTTCAAATTAGAACCGCTAACCTATGATGAAGCCGTAGAATTAATCAAAGAAATAATAACTAAAGCTGACAAGTATCAGCAAAACCCGTTCACAAATCAGATGATACGGACTTTGTGGAGAGCATCTAATGGAAGCCCTCCCTCGTTTTTGCATCTCTATAACATTGTGAGTTTAGACGCAATTAGAAATGCTAAAAAAGGAGAAAATGTCATTATTGACTATAATCAAATGAGGGAGAGTTTACTTGAGGAATTGATTTATGTCGGCAAAGAGCAAGAACTCCCCGCAATTTTCAAGGAGGCTTATGAGGATATTAAAAATATACTCCCTAAAAGTGAAAATATAACAGAAGAAGACATAAACTTTTATCATACATTTTTAGACTTAATGACGACAAGTCTTGGTGAATGGAAGAAAGACGAACTTTTAGAAAAAAGCAAGTTAGATGAAGATACTTTCTATAAAATTGTAAACAAAGTCAACGACCTGAGCCAAAAGAGATACAACCAGCCAATTTTTGTGGAAGTAAGGGTTAGTAATATTCATGATGCTGGAGAATTTCAAAACAAATTAAGAGAGAGATTCAGAGGGATAGAACTGTTAAGTCCAGAGGAGAAGATATTGGGGTTGTCTTATAAAAGAACTCCAGAACAAGTGGATGTTGAAGGAGGTGATATGTATTCTAAGATTACATGGCTTACAGACGATGACAAATTGATTTTTGTCTTTCCAAAAGACATTAATGATTTTTGTAAGATTGTTAACATCAAGCCTACCGAAGAATTGGGGCCACAATATGATAATCTAATGGAGCGAGATATACTTGAGAAGGATGAGTATTATCGCTTGTCAACTTTTGTAGAAAGACGTCTATTTCCTACACTTGAATCGAAATTGTATAGGTTTATTCAAAGTTTTTCACAGCAGAAAGAAGTGGAAAGAAAAATTGATGAAATATTTTATCGTGATCCTCAGGAATTGGCAAAATATGCATTGAGAGGTTTAAAAGAATATATTCCACAAGAAACCCAGATTGTAGATGAGGATGAAATGCCTTTCTTAGTCGTAGATGGAGATGATGAATTATATAACGTTTCCACAGTATTGAAAATTTGTTCTCAGAGGGTTGATGAAGACAATGTAAGTGAACTTTGTAGAAATATAGAGAGGAATTTTGGCAATGTTGGGATTATTTTATATCAGACTTCAGAAGATGTAAAGAGTATTCTTAGGAAGGAGGACGTTGTTGGCGTTCCTGCAGGTAATAGGATATTATGGCAAAATGTAACTCAAGATGTGATAAAATTTCTTGCAGCTTGGGGATATTGTTTGAAAGAAAATATCGATACAAATAAAGATAGGCTGGAGGAGAATAAGGGGGCATATTTACATGACTTCGAATTTGAGAAACTAATAAAAGAATGGGTTAAATATCAGAGGGACAAAAAGGTAGGTGTTATCGTAGACTATAAATCTGAGGGAGCGACAGTAACAGAGGATATGATCAACTGGCGATATAGTCTTTTAGAGTATCCAGAAAAGACTAAAATATCACGTATCAATGATTATCCGCTCTTTATGGGATACCCCAAAAATCCGGCTTTTGAAAAAAGAAAATCAATTCTGAAAAATCTATCAAAATATGAGTTAGTAGAAGTTGATGATAGTTTAACTAAGTATAAAATTATACAAACAGACTATGAAGCTTATGTGTGTCACATATACTTAGAAAAAGAGTTAGAAGGGCGGAATATAGATTGGAATTGCTTTATCTGTGCAAATACAAATTACACTTCCAGTGAATTTCTAAATCATGTTGTATTACCTATGTTGATTGAAAAAGGAGTCATGATAGAGCGGGAAGGAGGTTATGATTCCAGATGCATCTCAGAAAGTGGGGTATTAAATATACTTGATAGTGATTTTCTCAACGAAACGAAGAAAATTTTTGACGATTGTGACACGTGAGATGAATATACAGTAAATGCAAGTGACTTTGCACAATTTATAATAGAGAATTTAAAAGAGGAGGAAAAAGAGAATGCTTTTGGTGATAAATTCATACCCTTATTTGGTGGTGTTGATATGGCAAAGCATTGGAAATCACATTTTTCATGGAATAATTTAAGAGCAAAATTCAATGAAGTGTTAGAAAAAATTGAAGATATTAAGAGTTCAAAAGATAGGTATATCCATAAACTTGAAGATTTATACGAAGAAAGTAAA
>JAYEII010000151.1:0-4030 GCA_034660015.1 Methanobacteriota archaeon
GTGTTGTAAAGCGTAAAGAGCGTAAAAGATAGGCAAAGCGGCATCCTCATGCGTTAAAGCGATACCCACTATTCCACATCCTTCTCGCATGTTGCACCATTCGCCTGCTTGTTTTGTCATTTCTAATTACCGCACCAATCCAATCACACCACTGCCTCGCGAAAATAGTAATCCGTCTCGCTTCATTGCCTCTATTACTTCTTCTGCCTTATCTCTGTCCATACCTTCCTCCTCGGCGATGTCAAGCACGTCTTCTATCGGCACTTCATCCCCGTGTTCTGCTTCCAGCTCCGTTATTATCGCCTTTATAGACCTTGCTCGGTCTCTCCGCGTTTTTGTCGTGCCCGCGTTTATCCAATCAACATCCAGCTTGTCGGTTTCCGGGTCAGTAAAAACATGCTTTAAACAGTAGTTAACCACCTCGATTACACATTCTGCATCCTCAACCGTTATTTTATCACTCAGTCGGGTTCGCGCCTTCGCCTCGCCCAGCCGAATTAAAGCTTCTAATTGCCGTGCTGTTACCGGAACCGGCGCTTCTTCGTCGTCATAACCCTGCCTTCGAAGCCCGATATAAAACTCCAGGAACTTGCTCTTCGCTTCTTCGCTCATCACCGGGAATACATTCCTTTTACTCCACGCAACGTATTTCCTTAATAAGTCGCCTTGTACTGCCGGCTCCATTATTCGCATTGCCTCCCCAAAATGCTCTTTTTCTCCTTCTTCTACCTTCCCTATGTTCTTTACCCTCGCTAGTACTTCACCCGCGTAATGCGTCTCTATTATGTGTTCCGCAGTCTTCGTGTCCATTTCTTCGTCTGGGCGGTCCATCATGGTGTAAATAAGGTCGAATCGCGACAATAACGTGGGCGGCATATTTATCTGCTTTGAAATTGTCTCGTATCGGTCAAAACGACCTCCTATGGGATTCGCAGCCGCTAATAACGCACACCGTGAATTTAACCTCGCCATTATCCCTGCTTTCGCTATGCTCACCGTTTGCTGTTCCATTGCCTCGTGTAGCGCATCGCGGTCTTCCTTTTTCATCTTGTCTATCTCGTCCACTGCCGCTATCCCCTTATCTGCAAGCACTAACGCACCCGCCTCTAACGTCCACCGTCCTTCTCCAAACTCGTCTCGCACCGCGGCTGCGGTAAGTCCCGCAGAAGTGCTGCTCTTGCCTCCGGTATATAAACCACGTGGCGCTAACTTCACCTGATAAGTGAGCAGTTGACTCTTTGCGACTCCCGGGTCGCCAACGAGCAGCACGTGTATGTCCCCTCGCACCCTCGTCTCGTCCGGCAGCTCCTTTGGTATCCCGGCAAACAACTGGAGCACCATCGCTTCTTTTATCTCTTTGCAGCCGTATATGGATGGTGCAATGCTTCTTATTAGTTTTTCATACACGTCCGGCTGATTCTTCAGTTCCATTATCTCGCGCTCATCTTCTTCCGTTATCTGTATCTCCTCGAACGCCTCCTCCATTACCTCCAGCGAATTACCATCCAGGTATATATCGAAGAAAGGCGTCTTCCCGAACTGTGTCGTGCGCTGATACGACCTTAAAATACCGGTAACAATAATACGGTCGCCCGGGGCAATCTCACCTGAAATGTCGTCTTCCAGATTTACGTCTATCGCTTGTGGTAGTTCCCCGCCCCTCAACTCCTCTGGCGATTCCTGTAACCTTATCTTTTGCGTATTTGCGAATTTGCAGTTATCTGTCAATAACTTGAAATGCTGAACTTTTCTGTCACATCCTTCGCACTCCCGCGGCTCCTTGAATTGCCTTCCTCCTGTTTGCTCCACCGAAAAGATATGTCCGCAAAAGGGGCATTCAAATACCGCTTCCACTACTCGCGGTCTTACCTCCGTCGCCTTCGTTACCAGCCCCTCGATACCCGCCAGCTTACCTATATCTCCGCTTCGAATATCGCGTATCTTCAGCTTTCTCGGAAGTTTTATTATACGGAGATTCGCTTCTTCGAGCGTGACACCAGTGGGAATATCCATTTCCCTTAACGCCTGTGTTGCAGAAGCAATTGTCACATCAGGTTCTTCTAACAGCATATCTGCAAGATTCGGGTCGTATGTGTCCATATCGGCGAATTTAACAAATAAACTACGCTTTTCGGGATATGAATTCGACATCTCTATAAGCTCGTTCCAGCAATAGCGCTTCAGAAAGCCCTCCCACCTCTCGGTTACCAGGTCTTGCATCATTTTATCTTTACCCTTTTTATCTCGTGTTTGAATATGATATAGGTGTAGTTTAGTTGATACAAATACAAATATTTTTTTAAAATTGTGGATAGTGATGAGAAAAGGCGTACGTATGGGAGTAGGAGCGGGTACAAGAATTAGAATGACGGAATTAGCGGTTGTTTTTGATGGCGCCGGTGTTTTATACGCACCTTTCAGGATTATAAAAAATATAGAAAGGGGCGTGACAAAACGGAGCAGGGTTTCAGGAATTACCTGCACAGACCGTCTTGAAAGGGGTGCGATGGCGATTTTAAAGACAAGATACGAAGAAACGCTGGAAAAGGCGGAACCTTCCAAAAAGCTGTCTGACGTGATTCGTGAGAAAAAAATAGAAATTAAGGTGGTGTATAAGAAAAAAGGAGTTAGTGACCGCGAAGTGGTAGCGGCAATTTCGGGGGATAAAGACGTCAAACTGAAGGATGTGCATAAAACGATGTCCTTTTTAAGAAGGTGCGATATTCTTCCCGTAGTAGGGGTGGGCGTGATTATGGATGTGGCATTGAAAAAGACAAAATACCTGATTGCAGGGGGTATAAATTTCTTCCCGGGGACGCAAAACCTACTTAAACAATTGAGTAAAATGGGTGTCGCGATTTTCGTTGCCTCGGGTGACAGGATAGAAAGGGACGAGATGGCGCCTTATCTGCCTGATATGCCACCGGAGAACATTTTCGGTATGATGAAGCCCGGGGATAAGTGTGAATTAGTAAGAAAGTTGAAGGAGCAGTACAAAGTGATAATGGTGGGGGACGATAGGAATGATTATCTTGCGATGTGGGAGGCAGATATGGCGGTATTATCACTGCAGGAAGAAGCGGACAGACCGGGAAAGATTTTTGATGTTGCCGATATCCGAATAAAAGATATAGGGGAAATAAAGGAAATAATAGAAGAGATAGGGTAAGAGTAGGGGGATAAAAATGGAGCGCGCAAAAGAAGGTGAAGAGTTGAAATCGCTGGCAGCGAACTTGAGAAACTTCGATGGTGTGAAGCGAAAACGAGCCATAAGCGACTTCGTAAAAAGGTTGGGGAACTCCGACCTCGTAGGAAATCGAACGATAGTGGGATTTGGAGAAGATGCTGCGGCACTCGAGATTAACGGCGATAATCTCATTCTGCTTGCGGTAGACGGTATCTGGGGCAAATTGCTGGATGCCGACCCCTGGTGGGCGGGATATTGCGCTGTGCTTGTGAACGTGAATGATATAGCGGCAATGGGCGGCACCGCGTTGGCAATGGTAAATCTGGCATCCACGCAGGAGAAGGAAATCTGTGCAGAACTGGGGAGAGGAATGGGGGACGGCGTGAAGAAATTCGGCGTGCCTATGGTCGGCGGTCATCTGCACCCGGACACGTCTTATAATGCGCTGGATGTCGGAATAGTAGGGATGGTAAAGTGCGATAGTGTCATAGTTTCAAGCGGTGCGAAACCGGGCGACCGCGTATTAGTCGCGGTCGACCTTGATGGTAGAGTGTATCCTAACTATAATTTGGCCTGGGACAACACGACAAAGCGGTCCGCGGCTGAGATAAAAAAGCAGCTGGATACAATGGTGGAGATAGGAGAGAAGAAATTAGCAACTGCGGGGAAGGACATAAGCAATCCCGGCACGCTGGGCACATTTGGGATGTTACTCGAGTGCTCGGGTGTGGGTGCAACAGTGGAGCTGGATAAGATACCGGTACCAGTACCAGATCCAAGATATGATGTTGCGGAAAGCGAACAACAAATATCTTTCGAGCACTGGCTGAAGATGTATCCGGG
>JAYEII010000152.1:0-3989 GCA_034660015.1 Methanobacteriota archaeon
TAAGATATGTTAATACTGTTGAGTTTGATAAGCCGAGAATGTTTACTGAAGATGAATTATTAAAATTAGCTCCTGCTGCAGACCCGACACAAGTTCTGATAGGGGTATATCATAAAGAAAAATCAAAAGAATTAGAAATTTGGGGGCTAATTGAGGAAGGAACTTCCTGGTGGGATTTTACAAGACATGAAAGTAGTGGTGGGAGTCCACCACCTAATGCATTTACTCTATCCTCAAAGAAACCCGGTCAAATCAGTATTTCTAGAGAAGGAGATTTGTTATTAATATTAGACCAAGGTAGAATAGCCGAATCTTCCTCAAGTGTATTTTATGAAGGGCATGTTGCTGATTTCCTAGAAAAAGGAGCACAAGAACTTTACAAAGAGGTTTGTATAGGGATTAAAGACAGATGTTTTGATCCAGAAGGAGAAGATGAGGACTATCCTGAAAGAGCTTACATAGATTTTCTGGAAAGAGTACTAAATAGAATCCGAGAAAAATTTCACGGGGGGACTTTAATTATGGTGCCGGATGAAATAAGTGTCAATGATACAAGATTGACTGATAGGATTATTATAAAATATCCTTGTCATTATGATTCAGCTTGGGAGTCATTAATTTATGAGCTAATGAAACATAGACATTATTTTGATTTACATTTCAAATTATGGGATAATAAACAAATAGTCCAAGATGAATTTCAACAATGTTCTATTGAAGAAATGGATCTTGAAGAAGCAAAAAAAATGGTTAAATCTGCTGCAGGATTTTTGGCTTCACTTTCGGCAGTAGATGGGGCAGTTGTGATAACTAATAAACTACACTTATTAGGATTTGGAGCAGAGATTATTGCCACTTCACCAAGTTTGAATAAAATAAAAATCATTACTGATTTTGAAAAAGATATTGGCGAATATAGAGATATAGAACTTTTTGGAACAAGACATAGGTCAGCATTTAGGTTCTGTTCGAGTTTTGAAGATTCAGTAGCATTTATTGTATCTCAAGATGGAGAAATAAGGATTGCTAAAAGAGTAGGTTCAGAAGTTATGTTGTGGTCTAATATTAATGTAGGCTCTTTAGGTTTTTGAGCTTATTTTCCCCATAAAAAATACTTCTTAATTTTGCTTAATATCCGTAATAAAACAGAAAATACTTAGTATGATGAGAGCAGATACATTATCATGACAGAATCACAATTATCTGCTATTAAAAACGGTATTGGTTTCGTACAACTTAAACTTTCTGATTTTTTCGGTGGGACACCTTTACGAAGTCGGGGTGCTCCAAACTGTCCTCTATTAGTACTATGCAGGGTTTGTTTTTCTTTTACTAATTTATCGCCTTGCCCTACTTTAAACTTCTTTATAAATCACTGCAACTACCGCTCCTAATGATAAATACCGAACCAGGTCAATTGCTATCCAATAGATTACAACGCCTGTTGCAATTGTCATAAATCTCCTCCACGCTTGAATTGGGAACGACTTTTATCTCAATTTTTTCATTGCGCCAAGCGAATCTGAGAGGTGTAAAAGAGGGGGTCACTTCACAGCTTCATCCGCCCTATATCCACATATCTGATATTTTTCTCGAACTTTCTTAAAGTCCGCGAAGCGTTTTGATCAAACTTTTTTAAAGTTTGAATTTGAGCGAAAATCATCCTCTTCTTCACGCCGTGCGCCAGCCGTACCGCCCTTGATAATTCCTGCATTGAAAAAACATGCTCTTCGGGAAGCACATGAATTAAATACGAAGAATGTTTCTGCTGCTTTGTTTTGTACACCCTAAAATGCGAGCCGAACTTAAATCCGGTCTTCACCACCAGTCCTTTTTCCCTTAAATCCTCGTAAACCACGTATTTATCCATAAAATCGGGTTCTATTGCGTTCGCATATTCGACAAAACGTTCAAAGTTCTTCACAGGTTTGTGGTTTGTGGTTTGTGGTTTGAGAGACGGTGCTTTTTCCAAATCTGACTTCTGTTCTCTGACTTCTACCTCCAGCAGACCTTTTTTCATCAAATATGCCGCTTCAACCAACGAAAGCAGCAGCCTCTTTTCTTTCGTTAATTTACCATAAAAATCGTTTCTGTATAGGCTCTCAGCCAAATCAGCATCCCATAGAACTACTCTGTCACCGAGCAAAGTCGTTTTCGCTTTTCTTTTCTTGCTCTCCCCCCTATCTTCCTCCGGTTCAGCGGATTCAAACTTCGCTTCCTGCACTTCATAGTACGTGACGTCGCTTTCTTCATCTACAACAGCAACAATCGGCTCTTTTCTCATGTTACGAGCCGAAATGAGTAGTGCGGCTAAATCATTCAGCGATAAAAAATCGCTTTCCGAAAAGATACGGATGAAATGCCTTGCTGGCTTCTCCCCCGGCTTAGCGCCACGCGGATAAAGCCAGAAATCAACTCCACCTGGCTGCACGGCATAGCCTCGCTCCTTCAAATCGGAATAGATGAGGTAACGCAACGCGAACTTTGGTGAGACGTCTAATGCATGCTCTAAGAACCCGCCGAGGTTCAACTCCTTTCCTGCTTCGTCTTTTATTTGTAGCTTTCCCGTTTCGAGCAAAAAAGCCGCTTCTTCCAGCGATAGCTCTATCTTCCCTTTTTTCCTGCCATATCCTTTTGCAAGGATATCTGCTTCTGTTTCTGACCCTGCCACTACAACCTTCCCGTCTGAAAGTACTGCCTGCATCGCACTTTTATTTACAACCACAAGATTACACAGATTTTCACAGAAATTTTGACCATTTCCATCTTAGTTGTATCAACAATTCCGTTTCCTTCATCTTGTTTGAATTTCTATTAAATTTAAATTTAAGTAAAGAAATAGGAGTTTAGTCATGGGCAAATTAAAATAAAATGAATAGCGAAGAATACGACATAGAATACTTCAAGGAGGAAGGATTCACAAGGAAGAAATGCGAGAAGTGCGGCTCGCACTTCTGGACTCGTGACAAAGATAGAAATATATGTGGTGACGCACCCTGTGAAATTTATTCGTTTATAGGCGGGCATATTTTCGAAGAGCGAAGCGTGGAAGAGGTGAGAGAAGCTTTTCTATCTTTCTTTGAATGTTGCTCGCACAAGCACACGAGAATGAAGCGGTATCCGGTTGTAGCACGGTGGCGAGACGATATTTACCTTAACATCGCATCAATCGCAAATTTTCAACCGCTTGTGACATCCGGCAAAGTCACACCGCCTGCAAATCCGCTCGTCATCTCTCAACCCTGCATAAGACTCGAAGACCTTGAATCCATCGGAAAAACCGGTCGCCACCTAACTGCGTTCGAGATGATGGGGCATCATGCCTTCAATAAGAGAGGCGAGGAGGAAATATACTGGAAGAACGAGACCGTGGAGTATTGCGATGGATTTCTGCGGCAACTTGGTGTAGATATGAACAGCGTGACGTATAAGGAAGCGCCATGGGTGGGCGGCGGCAATGCGGGACCCTGTCTCGAAGTCATCACAAACGGCTTAGAACTCGCTACGCTTGTTTTTATGGACCTCAAACTTTCCACGCGTGGTGATGGGAAGATAAGCCTAAACGGGCAGCGTTATAATAAAATGGACACGTACATCGTGGATACGGGCTACGGCCTGGAACGATTTGTATGGGCTTCCAAAGGCACTCCCACCGTCTATGATGCGATATTTCCCGGCATAATAAACGAACTGGTAGATGCAGCAGGAATCGAGCATCCAATGGAGAAACATAGCGATACAATGACGAAAATAGCGAGCCTATCGGGAACGATGAGCAGTGGAGAAATAGCAAAGAGGCTGAATATTTCACCTGAATTTATCACGAATATCCTGGAGCCGATGGAATCAATCTATGCGGTTGCAGACCATACCAAATGCCTGGCTTTTATGCTTGCCGATGGTATCGTGCCTTCGAATGCGAAAGAGGGCTATCTGGTAAGACTGGTTTTGAGGAGGGCTTTCCGGATGTTAAAAGCGCTGGGTATAGA
>JAYEII010000153.1:0-3983 GCA_034660015.1 Methanobacteriota archaeon
AAGTGGTAGATACGGAAGAAGGAAGAAGAGCACGAGTTACAGGCGTAAAATGCAAGGGTTGTGGCACCTGTGGGTCGAGCTGCATAAAAAAGGCGATTAAAATGCACCACTTCACCGATGAGCAATTGATAGCACAAGAAAGAGCTGTTTTGACGGCTGAGGAGGTGGTAGCCTGATTAATGAACGACAAGGAAGAAGTGAAAATAATCGGTTTTATGTGCAACTGGTGCTGTTATGCGGGTGCGGACTTGGCAGGTGTCTCTCGCTTTCGGTATCCACCGAACATAAGGATAATAAGAGTAATGTGCAGTGGACGGGTAGATCCCGAGATTATCCTGGATAGTTTCCTATACGGTGCGGATGGCGTGTTTATAGGTGGCTGCCATCTGGGGGATTGCCATTACGTAGAAGGGAATTATTATGCAGAGAAGAAGATAGAGATGGCGAGGAGATTGTTAAAGGAGGCGGGAGTTGAGCCTGAACGGTTAAGACTGGAATGGGTAAGTGCAAGCGAGGGCGAGCGATTTGCAGCGACTATTAATGAGTTTACGGAAGAGATAAAGGAAATGGGGCGGATCGAATTTGAAAAGGAGGAAATGGAAGCAGTGTGCATGGCGGCTGCGGACTACCGGTTGAGAATACTGGCAACAAAAGAAAGGGAACTGCTGGAAGAGGGGAACAAGTATGGAGAAGTTTTTACGCAGCATGAGATGGACAGGTTGCTGGATGATATGGTGCGGGAGGAATATGAAACGAAGAGGATACTGTTGAGGTTAAAGAAGCCGATGTCCGTGAAGGAAATATCGTCCGAATTGAATTGGAAGCCAAACGTGGTGTTCAGACACATTCTGGACTTGAAAAGGCTTGAACGGATTGAACTCCATGAAGTACGGGATAATACACCAACTTATGTTGCAAAAGTAGTGGAGGGCGTTGAATGAGTGTGTTGGTTATAGGAGGCGGGTACGAAGGATTAACGGCGGCTTTAGACTGTGCCAATGATGAAGAAGTCTTTTTTGTTTTGAGGATGTCCAACATCGGCGGTTTTTTTTCTAAACTCCATTTGGTAGATGGAAAGCACCCTTCCGACATTTTAGCGCCTCTTATAGAGCAGATAAAAGAGAATGAGAACATTCACGTATTCACAAATTCGGTGATCGAACGAGTGGAGAGAGATGATCATAGTCATAGGTTCACGGTAAGTGTACGAAGGAACCCAATCAGAATTGATACGACAAAATGCGATTCGTGCGGCGAATGCTGGAAAATATGCCCGGTTAGCGTTCCGGATAGGTACAACGAATGGCTGAGCAACAGGAATGCAATATACACACCGGAGGAGGCACTTTCGTATTCGTATGCAATAGAGCGAGAAACGCCGTTCTGTCAAGCTACTTGCCCCGTCAGCCTGGATATTAGAGGTTACGTGGGCTTAATAGCAGACGGTAAATTCAGGGAAGCTTACGACTTAATAAGAGAAAAAGTCCCTTTCCCGGGCGTTTTAGGGCGCGTTTGCACGCATCCATGCGAGGACAGGTGCAAGCGGGGTTTAGTAGATGAGCCCATTTCAATAGCGAAACTGAAGAGGTTTGTTGCAGACCACGTTTATGATATTTATGGAGATTTCGAGATAAAGCCAGAGCACGTTCCTGCGACGACCGGTAAACGGGTAGCGGTAATCGGAGCCGGACCTGCGGGTCTGAGTGCCGCATACGATTTGAAATCTTTTGGATATGACGTCACGGTGTTTGAAAAACTCCCCGTGGCGGGAGGAATGATGGCTGCGGGCATTCCGAAATACCGATTACCAAGAACGATTCTGGAGCGAGAGATAGATTTTGTTAGGGGCGAGGGCGTGGAAATAAAAACCGGTGTGGACGTTGACCGGGACATGTTCGCAGAACTACGCAAAACTTACGATGCCGTATTCATCTCCGTTGGCGCGCATGTGAGCAGTAAATGTGGGATTCCGGGGGAAGACTTAGAGGGTGTTATACCAGGTATTGATTTCCTTCGCGGTATTAATATCGGGAACGGAGTGAAAATAGGTAAGAAGGTTATGGTTGTAGGAGGCGGAAACGTTGCGATAGATGCAGCAAGAAGTGCATTACGCTTAGGCTCAGAAGTGTGTATCGTTTATCGTCGCTCGATAGCGGAGATGCCCGCGTCGAAGGAGGAATTGGAAGCACTGGAGGAAGAAGGCATAAAGATCATATTTTTAGCGAATCCAACGAGGATTCTGGGTTCAAGCAGAGTAGAAAAGATAGAATGTGTTCGCATGGAGCTGGGACCGCCGGATGAGTCAGGCAGGAAGAGACCCGTTCCCGTAGCGGGCTCTGAATTTGTGATGGACGTGGACACGGTGATACCCACGATAGGGCAAGCATCGGATTTGAAGTTTCTTGAGGGTAGTGGGGTTGATACACCAGGAGGAAGACGGATTAGCACGTCCGAGGACGGCAGAACAGCCGTGGATGGGATATTCGCCGGTGGAGACGCTGCAACTGGAGCAGCAACGGTAATAGAAGCGATAGCAGCAGGTAAACGAGCAGCATTGAGTATAAATGAATATTTAGGTGGCGAGAAAAGAGCAGATTTTAGGGTGAAATCAGAAATAGATTTTCTGGAGGAATACGAAACCCGCGAGAAACTCAACCTGTCAAAACATTATTTCGCGCTCAAGGATTTTATGGACCACAAAGAAAGGGGGAGGATGCCTGAGCTGCTGGTAGAAGAGCGGATAACAAATTTTAACGAAGTGGAGCTGGGCTACGATGAGGCAATGGCGGTGGAAGAGGCGAATAGATGTTTGAGCTGCAGAAAATGTATTGGCTGCGGAATCTGCGCGGAGGTATGCCCGCAGGATGCAATAGAATACAGCCAGACAGAGGAGAGAACGGAACTGAAGGTAGAAAAGATAATACTTGCGGCGGAGATGGAGGAGAAGAACCCAAGAGAAGAATATTTCATGTATCAAAACGTGGTTACACAGATGGAGTTTGAACGTATACTGAGCGAATCGGGACCTTATGGTGGCATCATAATGAGACCATATGACGGTGACGTCCCGAAGAAAATAGCGTTTATACAGGTTTTAGATGCGGATGAAGCTGAAAGGTCATCTTCATCTATTGCATTTAAATTGTTGTTACAAGAAGCAAAGAGCGCAAAGGAAAGGGGCGTGGATTCTTGTATATTTGCACGTGAAATCTACGAAGATACTGAAGATTTCGTCAAATGCTTTAAAATCCATAGCGTTGAGGTCATGGAAACAAAAACGGAAACGGAAGAACGGAAGAATTTGAGGTTGAAATACGTGGTTGAAGGCGAACGGGAAGAGAAGGAAGAGGAATTTGATATGGTGGTGCTATCTGTGGGATTCCGTTTACCCGAACACGTTAAAGAAGTGGGCAAGCTCATAGGAGTGAAGCCAGAGGAGATCAAATGTAGGGCGCCAACAGTTGAGT
This sequence comes from Methanobacteriota archaeon, assembly GCA_034660015.1. Taxonomy (GTDB): domain Archaea; phylum Halobacteriota; class Syntropharchaeia; order Alkanophagales; family Methanospirareceae; genus QEXZ01. The sequence continues at coordinate 3,468 of JAYEII010000153.1, forward strand.
TTGAGATAATAAAGACTGAGAAAGACGGTGTATTTATAGCTGCTTGAGTGTTGTTGGGGCATAAAAGTTCAAAGACGACAGAAATATATACTCATGAGAGTAATAAAAAGATTTCATTGAATAAAAAGAAAGTGACGAGAAAGCAGAAAATAAATTAGAGACACAGATTAACGCAGATTAACACAGATGATAAGAATTAACACGGTTAAACTAAAATAAATTATGCCTGCGTAAATCCGTGTAAATCAGTGTCTTAAACAGAAGGAAGTTAGAGTTTATATACAACAAGAATATAGGTAAAATTACAAATCCGTTGGATTTAATATATGGAAATACATATAGCCCTCATTCCGCACATATTGATATAAATCACATCTAATTTCTAATTCAATACATAACTTTAAATAGGCAACATTTCTTGTCGAATATTAATGTCACAAAATGTCATAAGTATGGGTGAGGAGTCCCGGGACTCCGTTGAATACAGCAGTAAAAGCATGGACCACCTTGGCATAG
>JAYEII010000154.1:0-3949 GCA_034660015.1 Methanobacteriota archaeon
CTATCGGGGCCTGCGGTTGGGGTATTCCCTCTTTTTATGCCTCTTATGCTTTCTTCCTTGTCCCCTGTATTTCCTTCTCGCATCTCTTTTATACGTCCCCTCAACTTCTATTCTCTTCTTCTCACACCTCACGTCATCGAGAAAATATCTTTGTATTCGCAAGCCCTTTTAGCTCTTCCTCGTTTACGCCCTTGAATACCTTTATACTGATATAAGGCTGGTCAACAGGGCCAAAAATATCGTAAACTCTACCTATTTTTCGGTTGTCCCCGGTCATAACTACGGAATTGAGTATATGTTCAACTTTTACTCGCGCTCCCCGCACAATCAATTTATGGTCTACGATGTGGAGTGCCGTGCCCAATGCCCTCAAGCCCGGCCTCTGAACTTTTCTTTTCATTATTGATTACTGAATACAATAAAAATAAATGATATTATATAAAGTTAACGGTTTTTTTTTTTTATGTGACCATATACGCCACCACATCATCAATTGTTGACACCTCTTCCGCTTCCATCTTTCCCTTCATATATTCGCCGAGGTCTATCTCTTTTGGTGTGTAATAAACCCTCGTAAACGTGAATCCAAATATTTCTCTCTCTCCTATTTCCTGCTCGTAATAAATCAGCTTTTTTTGACCCATTGGCACCAAGAAAAGTTCCATGCCATTCTCCTCCGCCGCTACGGCCTTTTCAAACACACCGCCTACCTGCCCTATGCGCCCTCCTTCCTCAATGGTTCCGGTGATAGCCGCGTCCTGCCTTACTTCCTTATTCTCTATCGCAGCTATAGTGGCGGCAGTAATGGCAGCTCCGGCTGAGGGTCCGCCTATCAAAGTACCGTTGATGTCAAAATAAACGATAATGTCTCTGTTCGTGATGTTTATATTGGTGTAGTTCTCAGCAACCCTCACTGCTTCTCTTACCGAATATTGCGTTGTGGATTCGACAAACGGATTCGTATTAACCAGCACGTTCCCCTTTCCTTCTTTTAGCTCCACGTGCACCTTGCCCATCACGCCCGAATGCGTATCGCTTCTTACAGCAACGATATTAGCACAACTGCCGCTTTCGCTTTCAGTCACGGGCACAGAAACAGGCACGTTCATGTTCACGTTTGCAGGCGTTTGTTTTTCCTCATTATCCGCATTTCCCGCACGGATGAGTTTCTCGATAATGTTCTCCTGTACGTCTATCACTTGCTGCTGCTGTTGGTAAACGTGATAAGAAAGAGACGTAGACGCTATCAAAAGGATGCAAAGCACCGCGATTATCGTATTTTTACGGTTCATAAAGTTCGTCCCATGATCAGATATTTTACGAAAGTGCACATATATTTTCGTTGTATATGGTGTATAACGTTCTTCTATTTAATTGTCAAATACCCTCTGGAGCCTGCGCAATTTTTATCAACGCCTCCTTCTCTAAAAAATGCAACTCCCCGGGAACGACGAGCACATGAGGAAGTTCACCAAAATCGTAGCTTTTCAATGCACCAAAATAGTCTGCCCGTACAACTGGCTTATCCGACCCTGCTCTCGCTATTCCAACCGCTATTGATTTTTTAAGCACTTCCCTTTTCTTCTTTTCCTCAACTGCTTCCAACAGTCTCAATGCTTCGTTTATGCTCATCGAAATATCGAGATATAGCAGAGTATGCAACCCTCGCTCTTTGTTTGCTATTAGCGTATCGTACGGCACTGCAGACATAATCCCCTTTTTGCCGTATGGTGTTGCAATCGTTGCGGATTTACCAAACTTGTAACTCTGGAGACCGCATAATCCCGCAACCGCAGAGGAAATAGAAGGTGCATGTATTATCCTCGTCTCTATTCCCATATCTATCGCTCTGAGCCGTAAATCAACGTGCGTGGTCGCAATCATCGCATCTCCTCCGCTGAGTAAAACTACTTTTTGGCGCTTTGCGAGCTTTAAAATCCCTTCTTCTGCTTTCTCCTCCACGTCCCTTCGCTCAAGCACAGAAATTCGTTTGCCATACACTTCTTGCATCTTTTCTACTGTTTTACCACCTAAAGGAGAGGTGTAAAATTCTGCATACACGACATCCGCATCTCTTATCGCTTCTAACCCTTTCAAGGTTATGTCCTTCTCGTCGTATAACCCGAGACCTACGAAAGTGAGCATAAACAAACTTCTCTTTTTGACAAAGAAAAGTTTATTAAAGAAAACATACATTGTGCTTCGCAAAAAAGAAATGTTTCGTGAATTCAAAAAGGAAGTTGAGCAAGTGCTGAAAGAAGCGTTGGAAAAAGCTTCTTATGAGTCTAAGAGACTGGAGTTAGAGGAGAGCGAACATGCGGATATTTCATCCCGGGTTGCTTTCTCTCTGGCTCAGGCATACAAAAAGTCACCTGCGATTATCGCAGCGGATATTGTAAATCATATTCAAATACCTGCCGAAAACACGTTGATTTCCGATGCCGCTGCCGTCGGTCCTTATATCAACTTCCGTGTGAATGATTCCTACTTCCATAAGACGTTGCAGCAGCTAAAAGAAGGAACAGAGGCAGAGACCACCCGAGGGAAGAAAGGCAAGGTCATAATTGAGCACACTTCTGCGAATCCCGATGGACCGCTCCACATAGGGCATCTCAGAAACGCTATTATTGGTGACGTGCTGGTACGAGTCTTAAAACGTGCGGGATATGACGTAGAGACGCACTATTACGTGAATGACATGGGAAGGCAAATAGCAGTTGTGGTGTGGGGTGCGGAAAGAATTGCTTTCGATGAAACTAAAAAAGCCGACCATGCCGTTGCTGATGTTTATATCGCGGCAAATCGGCAGATAGAGGAGAACAGCGAATTTTTGAATGGTGTGAAGGCGTTAATGAAGAAATACGAGGCAGGGGACGTAGCGGTGGTGAAGAAATATGAAACAGTGGTGAATAAATGTCTTTCGGGAATACAGGCATCGCTGCAACGGTTAAATATTCGGCACGACTTGTTCGTCTGGGAAAGCGAATTCGTGCGAGGTGGAGCGGTGAAAGAGGTAATAGAGGAGTTGGAGCAAAGCGGGAATATAAAATTCGACGGTTCTGCTATTTTACTGCAACTGGGAGGAATAGAAAAAGCGCTGGTGATACAACGGACTGATGGCACGTCGCTTTATACCGCACGAGACCTTGCTTACCATAGATGGAAAAGCAGTACAAGCGATAGAATTATAGACGTGTTCGGGAAAGACCACGAATTAGTGTCGCAGCAATTGACAAAAGCGCTGGAAATACTGCGCGTAAAAACGCCGGAGTTTGTCATTTTTGAGTTCGTTTCGCTGCCAACCGGTTCTTTATCCACCCGTGCAGGTCGGTATATCTCAGCGGACGAACTGATAGAGAAAATAGAAGAAAGGGCGTATAAAGAAGTAGAAAAGAGAAGGGGAGATTTGGACGAGGTAAAGAAGCGTGAGATTGCACGCAAGGTGGGTATAGCAGCATTGAGGTACGACATGGTGAAAGTATCGCCTGATAAGCACATCACATTTGATTTTAAAGATGCGCTGGACATAGAAAAGAAAGGCGCTCCTTTCATTCAGTATTCGCATGCACGTGCCTGCAGCATATTAAGAACTGCGGAGGCAAGAGGTTTTAGCGTGGTGGATTACGATGCATCGGTATCGCTGTTAGCGGAACGCAGCGAAAAGGAGCTGATAAAGAGGTTGTCAAAGCTTGAATATGTCGTAGAAGAGGCGACTACAGCGTTAAAGCCGCATCTGCTCGCTAAATATGCACGAGAACTTGCTGAAAGTTTCAACTTGTTTTATAAATATTGTCCGGTATTGAATGCGGAGGAAGAACTGAGAAAACCGAGATTGGTTCTCGTGGACGCGGCAAAAACGGTTTTAAGCGATGTTTTGCATCTGCTGGGTGCGGAAGCGCCGGAGGAGATGTAGAGGACAATTAAAAATTATTAACCACAGATTACACAG
>JAYEII010000155.1:0-18935 GCA_034660015.1 Methanobacteriota archaeon
GTTTCTCATCCATTGGATGTGAAAAAAATATAAAAATGTGATTGTTTAAGATTGAAAGTTATATGCTCTCGGCGTGTTAGCATCGCCAACTTTGGTTTTGTGCTGTCTTTAAGTTTACGGGAATGGTATTATGTGGCTTCCAACTCTGTGCGGGATCACCTGTTTTAATTATAATGTCTTTGGTGTAAGGATTGATCCAGTTATTTTCCTCTCGATGGAGATTTAGTTAGATAACTAAGCGATCAGTGGGTTCATAGTAAGATAAATCTAAGCCTTCAAAAGCTCGATCGTTAAAGATAATTTCAAAATTAACGTCGTCATGTTCAAACGTTTCTCCAGTAACATAATGACCATTCTCTTCAAAATATGATCGCCCTGCATAGTGGAAGTTTTCATAGCTGACCATTCCTATGACAAGATCCTTCTTCTCGATAGGTACCAGAAATGATTGAATACCAATAAACTCCTCCAATTCCCCTTGAATCTGGTCTATCTTTTTCTGCTTTAATAGTGAACGGGCGAGATACACATAGGGGTCATTCTTTGGATGGCTGTCTCGAAGATCATCTAAAATGAGATACTTTCGAAAATCAGTCGATACTTTAAATTGCATAAGTTTCCTCTTCCTCGCCTCCCTCTCCTTTCAAAACCCTCAACGTCTTCCTCACCTCCTCCAACTCCTCATCCGTAATCCCATAAAGTTCTGCCACAACCTTATCAATTTCCTCCTCCACTTCCTTTAGCTCTTCTTGTGCTTCCAAATCATTTTGCTCGGAATATCGCTTAGCTAACGCATGCGCATTTTTAGAAAGTTCTGCCAATTTATAAACGAAATGTGGTGCTTAAGAAAAATAGAAAAATCATCTTAAAGAAAGGTTGCTGATAAACTCCAAACTCGCTATTCCGTCTTCTATCGTGTATAATTCCATCACCATCCGCCCTTCATACCCATAATCGTCAATCCCGTTTGACACCCTCTTCCAGTCCAGGTTCCCCTTACCCAGCGGCAAATGCAGGTCATCCGCCCCGAAGTTATCGCTCGCATGAAGATGTATTATCTCCATATCGTCTGCCTTATCACGGATATTCAAGAATTCATCCAGCGTCTTTGTCGTGTTCGCATGCGCAACGTCCAGACATATTCCCAGATTGTCCATGTTTACGCCACGCACTATTTGAATGAGTTCATCAGGATACCTACCCAGCATCATATTTATTGATGGTAGATTCTCCACCGCTATTCGCAATCCGCGTTCAGCAGCAAACGCGCAAAGTGCCGTTAGACCTTCAATCGCCTTCTGAATCGCCTTTTCCGGCGTCTGCACAGATAAAGGCGATAAAATACCCGGATGCACCACGCATATATGCTCAACGAACTCGTATGTGTTCTCGATACTGTCTTTTATCTGCCTTATGCTCTCTTCCCATATCCCTCTGTTTACACTGGCAATGTTTATATCCGAGAGGGGGGCATGTAAGGAAAGAACAAGATTCGTTGTTTCGTAGATTTCCTTCACTCGTTCTCTAAATCCGCCTTCTACCTTTTGCTGTCCTTCACCCACTATTTCCCAGCCCTGAAAACCTGCGTCTTCTAACCTGTACATCCAGTCCACAGGGTTGCTGGTGGCATCAACACGTGAAAAACTTATTTTTGCTCTCATAACACTTTTTCTTTTTTGTAAAAAAAAGAAAACCTGTGCTAAAAGAAAAAATAATAATGGAATATTTTTAGTCAAGGTTTTTACCGAAGGTAAAAAAGTTGTTTAGTAGTCGTCAAGAGAAAGAATAAGTTTGACTATCTCTTTTATCGTTTCTTCTCGGTCTTCAGAATCCGTTGGCAAGTCCACTTTTTTTATTATGTTACCGACTAAATCTTCATCTAAAAACTCGCTCAGTGTTATCTTCGGCAAATCGCTGCTCTTAAACCCTTCAACCAGCACGAAATCAACACCCGAATGCGCCATTTCAGTTAGCAATTCCGTCACCGTTTTACCACGGCGGCAAATTTTTATTGCCTTTTCCTCTGACGTGCCTATAACAACTTCCGCACCGGCGTTAAAGAAACGGTCTGTATCTTTTGCGGTGGACGTATCAAAATCAAAATCCAAATTCAAATTCAGTTCATGCGCGTGTTTTATGCACCCTACTTTACCATATTCGTTCAGATAAGGGATTAAACACTCGATAAAAGATGTTTTTCCTGACTTCTTCTTTCCTATTATGGATATGACCTTCATAACAAACTTTTTTGCAAAGCAAAAACCTTTACTAAAAATATGCTTACGCTGCTTTTTTGCAAGCAAAAACCTTTACTAAAAATATGCTTACGCTGCTTTTTTGCAAGCAAAAACCTTTACTAAAAATATGCTTACGCCGTTTTGCTTCGTAAAAAAAGTTTCTTTTTAAATAAAGTTTGTATAGAAGAATACAATGGCAGTAGAAGCGCTTAAAGCGATAAGAGAAGGGGAAGAAGAGGGCAGGAAGTTAATAGAAGAAGCTAAGGGCAGCGCTGCAGAAATATTAACAGACGCGGATGATGCAGTGAAGCAACTAAAGGAGAAGGCGCATGCGGCGGAAAAGGATTTAGAAGCCCAGATTTCTGATAAGTATGCAAAAGAAGGCGAGAAGGAAGAGGAAGCGATAATGAGGGATGCCACAGCGGAAGCCGAGAAGCAGAAAGCAACTGCAGAATCCAAGTTCAGCAGCACGGTAAACCTCGTGTTAGAAAGAATTTTAGGTTTGAGGTGATTCAGTTGGGCGCAACAGAGATAGTAGGGAAGATAAAGGAAGAAGCTGTTTCGGAGGAGGCGCAAATAATTAGCGAAGCGAAGGAGAAAGCAAAGCTCATGCTCGAAGAAGCGAAAGCTCAGGTAGAAGTGCAAAAGAAAAATTTTATTGTCGCTGAGGAACGGAAAGGAGTTGAAGAGCGCGAACGAATGGTTCGAGCCGCGCGATTAAATGCGAGAAAACTCAAATGGCAGTCTGAAGAGGGATTGATAGCGAAAGTGTTAGAGGAATCAATGAAGCGGATGACCGAAGTAAAAAAAGAAGGTTTCAAAGGTAATTCATATTCAAATATCCTGGCTGGCTTGATAAAGGATGCTGCGATGAGTATAATCGCCGGGAGTGGTGGTACAAGCACAAGCACAAGCACAAGCCGTGGTGGTAGCGAATTGAACGTGATACTCAGCGATGAGGATGCCGATGCATCTTTTGTGACTCCTGATATGCTAAACAAGATAGCAGATGAAATAAGCACCGGCGCCGGGGGCGTGAAGGTGCATTTATCATTATCGGATGACCGGATAAGGTCGGCAGGAGGAGTTATAGTACGAGGAAAAGACGAAAAGATAGAGGTGAACAATACTTTTGAACAGCGACTGGCACGTTTTTCCACCCGTTTACGAGAAGAGATTGTAAAAAATATGTTAAGTAGGAGATAGAGATGGGATTTACATACGTTGAAATCACGGTATACAATCCGGCGGATTTGACTATGTGGAGAAAAATTGAACTTTTGGTGGATAGTGGTGCGCTGTTCACCGCCATACCCCGGGGTCTGCTTGAAGAGCTTGGGCTCACCCCCGTAGCCAGAAGAAGGTTAAAGGTTTTTGGCGGCGATATTATCGAGAGAGATATAGGCGGCGCAGTCGTGGAACATGAAGGTAAGCGAGCGGTGGTTCCGATTATTTTCGGTGATGCTGAAGACATCCCCGTGCTTGGCGCTACCGCGCTGGAATCGTTAGGCTATCAATTGGACCCTGTAACGAAAGAGTTGAAGCCGATAGAATTGCTAATGTTAATGGTAAAGGTAAAACAAGTTATAGACACAGATTAACGCAGATTAACACAGATAACTTAACAAATCCGTGTAAATCCGTGTAAATCTGTGTCTTAAATAGGAGGAAGTTATACTTTATATACAACAAAAAATGATTGCGGTAATTGGCGACCCTGAGACTGCTGCTGGTTTCCGGCTCGCAGGCGTAAAAGAAGTGCACGAGTATCCCCCCGATGGTGGAGAAGACGTTGCTCGTGTATTAGATAAATTAGCAAAGGAGGGATTTGCCATCATAATCATAACCGAAAGATTTGCTGCGGAAGTCCGGAACAGGGACAAGATAAGGGAGATAAACGCGGAGAAAAAAGGTGTAATGCCCATTATCGTTGAAGTGCCGGACAAGAAAGGACCGATGGAGAAAGAGATTGACGAGATAGGAAGGCTAATAAAACGTGCCGTGGGAGTTGCGGTTAAGTAAATTAGCGGTTTGGTTTTTCGTTGTATATAAAGTATAGCTTCCTTCTATTTGAGACACGGATTTACACTGATTTACGCAGATTTATTTAAGTTTGACATTGTTGATTTTATCATCTGTGTTAATCTGCGTTAATCTGTGTCAACGATTTATTTTTTTATTTGAAAAAAAGTTTGTAAAGGACCGCGATTTAATATTATACTATTTAATTAATGTGATGAAGGCAATAGAAGTAAAGGACTTAGTGAAGAGGTATCGAGGCAATGGCTTTGCTGCTGTGGACCACATCTCTTTTAACGTGGAAAGCGGCGAGATATTTGCTTTACTCGGTCCTAATGGGGCAGGAAAGACAACTGCGATAAAAATACTGACCACTCTGCTGAAGCCCACTTCGGGAACGGCAAAGGTAGCGGGGTTTGATATCGGTAAGGATAAGGACAGCGTGAGGAAGAGTATAGGAATTGTATTTCAAGAACCCTCTTTGGACTGGAGATTAACAGGAAGGGAGAATCTGGATTTCCATGCCAGGATATACGGAATAGGGAGGAAAGAAAGAGAACGGAGGATAGAAGAGGTTTTAAAGCTCGTTGAACTGGAAGACAAAGCGGATGTAGTGGTAGATAAGTATTCAGGGGGGATGAAACGTAGTTTAGAGCTTGCAAGGGGCTTTATTCACAACCCAAAAGTCCTATTCTTGGACGAACCCACTCTGGGATTGGATACGCACACGAGGAGGAGAATATGGGATTACATACGGGAGTTAAACGACAGCGAAGGAGTAACGATTGTATTGACCACACATCACATGGAAGAAGCGGATTATCTTTGTGACCGTGTAGGGATTATGGACAGGGGGAAGATAATTGCTCTTGACACACCGAAAAACCTGAAGGATTTGATAGGCACGGATTTAGTGAGTTTGGAAATGAATACGGGGAGTTATAACGTGGAAGTTTTCAAAAAGCTTGATTTTGTTACTGAGTTCAAGGCGTATGAGGGTTTTGTAACGTTGAAGATGGAGAGAGGCGACTTGAGAATACCTGCGATTATGGAGGTTGCGAGGAAAGCGGGGATAGAGATAAGATCGGTGAATTTGGGGAAGCCGAGTCTGGAGGATGTGTTTTTGCATTTCACGGGGAGGAGGATAAGGGAGTAGATAAAGCCCCCAGGATCATGAAGGTTTCTTTTAAGTTCGTTTTTAAGGCAATCTTCGATTAATTTCATCTATTTTCTTTGACAATTCCTCTAATCTTTCCAATATCAATTGATTTTCGTCTTTCTTATCCCCCTCTTGATCTTCATTTTCTTTATTCTTATCTTTCTCAACGAAATATGACGCTATATTTGCAGTTAGGATAGCTACAAAACAAATCCCGATAACCATTACTGCTACTGCCAATATCCGCCCCTTGGGACTTTCTGGATAAAGGTCACCATAACCAACGGTAGTAACTGTTGTAATAGCCCACCATGCACCGTGAAAAATTCCTTGGATTGAAATATCTTGATGCTCCAGCCAGCTAAAAGCGATACCAGAGAGAATTATAAGAAGGATTGTAATTAAAGTAACATAATGCAAAGAGTTCTTAATAAGCACATCTAAAATTGGTTTAACACCCCTCTTTAAAGCAATCAAAATTCTGAGGAACCTAAGGGCTCTAAATAATCTCAAAACCCTAAGGGACCTTAAAGACCTTATTAAAGCAAAACCTTCAGGACAAATCAAAGGAGGGGACAATAGAAGAATAACCAAATTTAACCAACTTCTTTTGGTGTAACCAACTTTGTCATCGTAAAGATATACTAAGACCAGATATTCCAAAAGAAAGGCGAACCAGATGCCATCATCTATCTGAGTTGCACAAGAAACCAAGTATGCGTTTGTTGGCACTATTTCGAGTTCGATTACTACAATAGGGATTATTAGAAGAGCAAGAAGAATCATGGGAATGCCGATTCTCTTCTCAATTTTTGTTGCTAACTCGTTTTTGGATGTCATATTCTCATTCGCCTGAGCCTCAACCGGTCCACCTTACTTTAAAAACACCACATCCATCTTTGGATGTTGTTTTTCCCCGACTCAATTTTCAGGGCACTTCAACCCCCTTTTCTCTTAATATTTTTTCAATCTGCTCGGCTCTTCTCTGTGCAGTTCCCGACTCGCCAACATGAAAGATTGGTTGTCATAGTTGTTAAGATCCTAAATTCCATGTTGCTTCTTCACCGTAGTATCTCTCAACATGCAATCGTGCTTGACTCATATTAATGTTTATCGGGACTTCAAATAAAACCCAACCTTCTCGGGTAACATCAGGATAGATTTCTTCTCCATACTTTGGGTACATTCTTCCACCCATAGGAGGGATCTCGTGATCGAAGCAAGGGTGAATCTCGGAGCCTTTATATAACAATTGCATGCCTCTCCAATCTCGAGATGGAATCTCACGAGCTATCTCACCTTTATTTTGTGCTTTAACATATATCCAAAGAAATTTCGCACCATCCGCTGGATATACTGTTTTATTGTGCTCTGTCACATAACTATCTGTAAACTCATATCTGTCTACTGTAAATGAAATTCCATAGATTATCGCAGTTTCACCCAATGACAATTCTGGTACTTCTTCTTCGACTTTTTCTTCGACACATCCAGAAAAATAAACCACTGATGCAACCATACAACCTACTATCAAAACCATTAGTAGCTTTTTCATCTTAATCCACCTCTATATTTTTAAGCCCCATCCACGCACACTCGGAATAAATCCGGGGACATCCTTGGTGATTTGTTGCTTTTTCCACGTATACAACACTTTTTATCACCCTACTTTATTTCACATACAACGGAACTAAGTCGGCATCATCAGAGAACTTCTTTTGGTTCGGAGTTTCTACTGTTACTTTGACCGTCCCAAATTTGTAATATTTATTAGAATCAACTGAAAAATCATCAAACGAAATTCGAATATATTTCCCGAACATTTCGTTTAACCTCATTGAATGATCAACAGTAACCGATTTTTCATATATTAATTCCATTTTGTCATGATTAAAAGTTTCTGAGATGCTATGGTAACCATAGAATCTTATAGTCACATTTAACGGAATATTTTTAAAGTTTATAGTCTCACTTTTCTCATCATAGTAGGAAATGTCAATAGCAACCCCCTCATATTCTGGATCGGCATCATCAGTATAACCAGAAGGCATTACCTTAATATATGCTAAACTTTTGATTTGTCCCTCTTCTGGTGTTGGTGCAATAGGTCTATGCGTAGAAGACGTAACCCCCTCCTTCTCGACACATCCCGAAAATATTAAGACTGCTGCAATCACTACCACGACTATTAAGCCTGCTATGATTTTTTCTTTCATCTTTTTATCACCTCCATTTTGTTTTATTTGTATCCATACGCGCTACATTTTACCCCGTATTCAACATACTTTTATTGACATAACGATATATATAAGCTTTTCGATTCAGTTAATAAAATAGGTAGAAAGAGATGGAAAAATGTCAATAAGTTGGCAAGCAATCTACGTACTGTGGCTCAGGGAGATGAAAGGGACGTGGAGAGCAAAGAGCAGGGTTGTTGGTGCGTTAGGGATGCCTGTTTTCTTCCTCGCATTTCTCGGATTAGGTTTTGGGCACGCATCCATACCGGGAATACCCGAGGATATGGATTATATCGAGTTTCTCACACCTGGGATAATAGGCATGACCATGCTTTTCAGTTCGATGTTCGCAGGCATTTCCGTTCTCTGGGATAAGGAGTTTGGATTTCTTAAGGAGGTGATGGTGGCACCGGTATCGAGACTTTCAATCGTCCTGGGAAGGATAGCAGGAGGCAGTACCGTTTCCGTAATGCAGGGGATTTTAATCTTAGCGCTGAGCACTTTGCTGGGCTTTAAAATAACAGGTATGATTCCCGTTATCTTTGGTGTAATGTTCATGTGTTTGATTTCAGTTACTTTTATCGGGTTAGGTTTGATCTTCGCTTCACGAATGCGCGACATGCAGGGTTTTTCACTGATAGTAAACTTCGTTATGTTCCCCATTTTCTTACTCTCTGGAGCTTTGTTCCCGGTAAAAGCATTACCCTCCTGGCTGGTTCCTGTTTGTTATGCTAATCCATTAACGTATGGCGTGGATGGTTTAAGAGGCGTTTTACTCGGAGCAGGAGCTTCAGAATTTTCTGTATTGCTCGATTTTATTGTGGTTTTCGCAGTTTCTATTGGAATGGTGTGTGTAGGTTCTTATTTATTCGAGAGTACAGAGGTGGAAAGGTGAGTCTAGCCATTCCGGAAAATAATTAATTGCAATTTGTTACTGGAATGACTATTTATAAAATCATCTCACCATATATCTCAATCGCTTTCCTCACGTCTTCTTCCTTTAATAACCCGTGCGGTGTCGGCACTTCAAAAATCCGCTTCGGTATGCGCAGTTTTGCGAGGTCAAATCCTTCCCTGAACTTGAAGTCCATTTTAGCACGATGAATAACTCTGCCAAGGTCTTCCAATTTCTCCGCTGTCCAGTTTTCTATCCCTATCGCATCCAAAGCATTTATTACCCTCTCTGCGCTGTAAACTTTCCTCGCAAAGAAGCACACCACGAGGCTTGACAGTATTTGCCTCCACTCCTCCTCCTTCAATAACGCTCTCACCACCTCTTCAAGCGTGAACTCTTTTCCTATTAACTTCTGGTCGAGGTCGTATCCCGCAGAATCAAGATGGCTGTGCCTTGCACCCGTGAGATTGTTCAGGTAACATGCAATCCCGGTATGATATTCCGGCATCTCATTACCGCCAAATGCAAGTGCATAATCCTGCCCGCCGTAAACGCTTGACGCATGCTCAACACCCATAGCCATATTTTGATAGAATTCATTTGGCATTGCCACTATCTTCTCTATTGCCTCAGAGTAGGCTTGAACATCACCCCAGTGTAACTCAAGACCCTCAGTATGCTCCTTTGTTATTATCCCGCGCTCATACGCTTCCGTCGCCCATGCTAAGGTCACTCCAGTGCTTATCGCATCCATGCCAATCTTATCAACCACGTCAATCAGCCTCAGATAATCCTCTGCACTCTTCATCCCAAGCATAAAACCAAGTGCGTAAATTGTCTCGTTGTCGTAAGGAATGATTGAGGTCTTGAAATAATAGCCGGGCTCGTAGAGTTCTCTGAGCGATGCTAAATGAATACAACCCACCGGGCAGTGAGCGCATGAAACTCGCCTCGAAAGATACTTCTGTGCAATATTCTCACCCGAAAATTCTCTCGCAATCTCTTCCGGTGCACTCGCAGATTCTAAATTCTTGTATGCCATCCCACCGAGTTTATTCATGTCATAAATCTTCCCTGCCGTGCCCAAATCATGATACTTCTCCATCGCATCCGTTTCAACCACAACATCCTGTATCTCATCGTAAACGAGCTTGTATTCCTTCCTTTTCTCTTTGGGAATCTCTATGCTCTTATCTGCGGATATAACCACGGCTTTCAGTTTCTTCGAGCCCATTACCGCACCCAAGCCTAATCGCCCAAAATGGCGATAGGTTTCACATACCGCACAGGCATATCTCACCTGTTTTTCTCCCGCTCTTCCGATCCGTATAATGGTTCTTACACCTGCACCGGTCTCCACCTCTCTTAAAATCCTGCCTACCGCTACCGCTTCTATGCCCCAGATGGAAGAAGCATCTTTGAACTTTACTTCGTCACCGTGTATTGCCAGATATAGCGGGATGTCACTTGAACCTTTGATGACTATCGCACCGTAACCTGCAAGCTTAATTGCCATCGCACTTCTTCCTCCGGTGTGGCTTTCTCCGAGATTACCGGTTAATGGCGATTTGAACATCGCTACGGTTTTAGAAGCGGAGGGATATAGTGCTGTAAGAGGACCGACGGCAAAAATTATCGGATTCGATGCACTTAAAGGGTCTATACCCTTCGGACATTCTTCTTCCAGAAGCTTTATCGCAACGCCCGAACCGCCGAGATATGCGTCAAATAAATCTCCCCTTTCCTCTACCCTGATGTCTTTCTTCGTTAAATCCGCATACAGAACCCTGTTCATTTCTTTTGCTTTCATTAACATTTTCATTACCCTCCTGCTACGCCTCACCCTTAACCTCAACCATACCAATGGCGTTATGGACGCAATAATCCGCGCATTCACCGCAGTATTTACACACGATAGGCTTATTTCGCTCGTCATCCCAGAAAATAGCGCCCATGATACAAGCTTGCGCACAGAAACCACAACCTATGCACTTATCCTCGTTCAATATCACTCCTCCTCCTTTACGCTCCCTTAAAGCACTCGTAGGACACACCCTCGCGCACGGTGGATTCTCACATGCACGGCATACAACAATTACAAAACCTCGCTCTATGCCACCTGCAGACCTCACTCGTATCGCCGACTTGTCAAAACCCCCTCTACCTACCCTTCTCGAACATGCAAACATGCATTCCATACACCCAACGCATTTGTTCACATCCAGTGCCGCTAATTTTTTTGCCATATCCGAATAAAATCAGGTAAAATCTTCCCTGACACTCCTTGATGTATTATTGTTGCTTAGCTTAGTATAAAAAGAGAAATTTTTATAAAGAGATAAACTAAAACAGAAGGAGGCATAAAATAAAAATGAGTAGGAGGGGTTTGCTGTATTTTACGCTTTCAGAAATAAAACCACGAATCTGGTTTATGCTTGCGGGTTGCAATTTCAGGTGTAGAGGTTGCTTTAGACCTGCGAGAGATGTTGATGGAACCTTACTCACGCCTGAGGAGACCTTGAAGAAGGCGGAACAGGCGTGCCTCAACTACTATGGGGAACTTGCAACTGAGGCGATAATTACAGGTGGTGAGCCGACCATTAGCAAAGAGTATCTTTTGAGCCTGATTAAAGGATTGAAGAAAAAGGGAATTGAAGAAATTGTTTTGATATTCAAACGGTTTATATGCCCGGTATCGTTGATGAAAAGGAAATAGAGAGAATGGCAGAGTTCCTTTCGAGTCAGGATAAAGAATTGAAGTACCAGATAAATCCGTTTTCAATTACATTTGCCCATGAAAAGGTAACGAGATTGCCTACTATTAAAGAAATGAAGCGCGCTTACGAGATTGCTTACAAATATCTTCCAAACGCGATGGTGAGCAGGAGTGGTTGTGCTCGTGAATATCCTGTACCACCTCCTCAAAAGACATGGATAACCGTTTATCCTGACCTTACTTACGAGAGAAGAACCGTGAAAGAGCAGCATGAAGAACATATTAAATGGTTGGGTTCCATTAGACCAAGAGAAGAGATAAATGAAGATAGGGTTCGAGAAGTTGAACTGCATGATAAGATTCTCAGGACAAGGTTTTGAGGTTTAATCTACATCACTCCAACTTCCTCTTCTCCCCGGTAACCATATATATGATGCGAGAAGCGATATTGCACGCATGGTCGCCGATTCTCTCCAAATGCAGCCCCACAAACAGCAGATGACTCGCATTTGCGATACATCGCGGGTTTTCTATCATAATCATCATTAATTCTCGCCTGACTTGGTCAAATAGCGCATCTATAACGTCGTCTCGTTCCGAGAAATCCTCCAGTATTTTTATATCTCCTGACGAAAACGCCGTGAGACAATCAGCAATCATGCCTTGCGAAATCTCCGACATCCTCGGTACGTCAATCAGTGGCTTCGCAAACGGTTCATCCGCTATCCTTATGACAATCTCCGCAACGTCACCCGCTAAGTCGCTTATCCTGTCGAAATCCGTTATTATCTTCACGCACGTTCCAATTGTTCTGAGGTCAACCGCCATGGGCTGTTGCAGCGCTATCAGTTTCATGCACCTGTTCTCGATGTCAAATTCCAGTTCGTCTATTACTGCGTTTTCTTTTAGTATCTTCGATGCCAATTCCGTATCTCGCCGGACAAGAGCTTTGATGGCATTTTTCGCAGATTCCTTCGCCAGTTTACCCATCCTCAGCACTTCCTCTTTGAGCTTTTCCAAATCCTCTACATATTCTTTTCTTACTGCCATTTTATCCGAATCTCCCAGTAATATAATCCTCAGTCCTCTTATCTCTCGGCTTCTCAAATATTTGTGTGGTCTCGCCAAATTCTATCAGTTCACCCATAAGGAAGAAAGCAGTAAAATCCGATACACGTGCTGCCTGCTGCATATTATGCGTAACGATAACAATAGTATAATCCTTTTTCAATTCCCTCAGCAACGCTTCTATCCGCGCAGTTGATACGGGGTCCAGTGCCGAACATGGTTCGTCAAAGAGAATGACCTCAGGATTCACCGCTAATGCACGCGCAATGCATAACCGCTGTTGCTGACCACCGGAGAATTTCAATGCGCTTTCTTCCAGCCGGGCTTTTACCTCTTCCCACAATGCCGCTTTCCTCAAGCTTTCCTCCACTATCCCATCCAACTTTCTGTTTCGCACTCCATGAATCCTCGGACCGTAGGCGACATTATCAAATATACTCATCGGGAACGGATTTGGCTGCTGAAATACCATCCCTATGCGCTTCCTCAACTGAATAACATCCACTTTTCGGCTATATATATCGGCTCCATCCATAAGAACCTCGCCTTTCGTCTTCACACCATTAAGTTCGTTCATCCTGTTCAGTGCCCTTAAAAAAGTCGTTTTTCCACAGCCCGAAGGTCCAATCAACGCAGTTATTTTATTCGCTTCTATTTTTATATCCACTTCTTTCAACGCATGCACTGTTCCACCACCGTAATAGACATTCAAACTCTTGGTTTCTATCTTGCCCATTTTTTTTTATAACCACAAGATTACACAGATTTTCACGAGAAACCTTTTCTTCAAAAGAAAAGCTTTACCAAAAGAACTTATTTGCTGTTTTTCTTTTAGCACAGGTTTTCTTTTTTCTAAAAAGAAAAAGTGTTGTGTTAATCTCGTGAAATCTCGTGGTTTGTTTTTTTTACCTCCTACTCCCGCTCATACGCCTGACATACCTATTCCGAAGGAACAGAGCGAGTACGCTTATCATCAAAAACATCGTGATTAGCACGAGAGAAGCGCCAAAAGTGCGAGAATACGCGGCGGAAGTGTGACCTTGTGTTGCCATCATGTAGATATACACCGGTAACGAACCAACAGGGTCAAGTATTGACCTCGGCAAAAATGATTCCAGACCTGAACCTGCGGTTAAAAGAATAACGGCAGTCTCTCCTATTGCTTTTCCCATGCCAAGCAATATCCCGGTTATTATACCGGGATAGGCGCTTTTCAACACTACGCTACGAATGGTTTGCCACTTAGAAACGCCTAAAGCAAGTGAAGCCTCCCTGAAAGAGCGAGGAACGGTTTTTATCGCTTCTTCACTCGCTCTAACTGTCCAGGGGAGAATCATGAATCCAAGGGAAAGCCCGCCTGATAGCATGGAAATGCCAAAACCGAGATAATAAACGAGGAATATAAGCCCGAACAAGCCTATCACTATTGATGGTATCCCTGCTAAGCATCCCACAAAGAACCTCACACTTCCGGTTATTATATTATCAGGCGCATATTCTGCAAGATATATCGCAGATGCAACACCGAGGGGGACCGCAAAAAGCAAACACACACCCACCAAACATAATGTCCCTATTATCTGCGGAAATATTCCGCCGTGCTCGAACCGGTAAGGAGATTCAAGCAAGAAATCGAGATTTATTACCCCTATACCATTAAAAAATACGTAGCCTACCACGATGAACAATACCGCTACCGATATTAGCGCAGTGCCCCCCAAACCCATTTTTACTATCTCTTCTCTTACTTTCATCGTTGTTTAGCTCCTTTTATTATCTGCTCACTCCTTTTCTTATCACAGCAGTAGTTATCACATTGAGAATCGCAACTACCACAAACAAAACCACTCCAAGGGCAAACAGCGCATGCTGATGCATTGAACCCCAAGCCACATAACTTATCTCGATGACTATCGTGGATGTGAGTACGCGGACAGACTCTAACACCGAAGAAGGAATCCAGGGTATGTTCGGATTACCGATGACCATTAAAACTGCCATTGTCTCTCCAATTGCGTTTCCCATGCCCAAAACCATAGAGGCTAATATCCCGGAACGAGCATTTGGCAATATTACTTTCTTCACCGTCTCCCAGTGTGTAGCACCGAGTCCGAGAGATGCCTCCGTATATGTTTTTGGCACCGCGCGAATAGAATCCTCGGATATGCTGATGACATGTGGCAGGGTCATTATTGCGAGGATTATCCACCCTGCTAATATGCATTCCCCGTAGCCGCCAAAATTGTCTCTGATAAACACCACGAGTACCATCAGTCCAAAAAAGCCGAGCACGATTGAGGGAATCCCCACCAGCATCTCCACGCTGGGTTTAATGATGTTTCGCAGCCATGTGGATGAAAATTCAGCTAAATAAACCGCGGCAGGTATGCCTATGGCTGCTGCGATTGCCAGTGCGCCGATTCCTACAATAAAGGTGCTTACCACCGTCGGTATTATCCCAAATTGACCATGTTTGGGCCACCAGGTCATTCCGAAGAAGAAGTCGGTTCCCAGTGCTAAGGCAGGCAGGCCCTCCTTAAACATGAATGCGATGATAAAAAATACGATAAGGGTGGAAGAGAGAGCAGAGATGAACAATAGCTTTTCTATTATTTTCTCCGCTGTTCCCTCACCCATCCTTTTAAATCCAAATTTAAATTTTAAACCGCGAACGTGCTCTAAAGCGCCCATCTCATTACTTTATCCTTCCTTTTCTCCAACACCAGTTCCTGTCCTCCTCTTGAATACATCCGGTATATTTTGATCGTTCCCTTTTCCTCTTCGTCTATTTCGATCAAGTTGAACGATTGTGGGATATTCCATTTCACGCGGTTCGTGCATGCAGTTCCCGCATTCGTTATTATCATCCCATTCAAGTTCCATATCCAAGGCACGTGTTTATGCCCGCAGAGCACGAGGTCTGTCCCGCATCGGATAAGAAGTTCGAGAACGTCTCCCGCGTCTATGGGTATTTGTCTTTCTCGCCCGGTTTTAGGAACGGAAATTAAATGGTGGTGGAGAGCAACCACCTTAAAATCGTTGGTATCAAGGCACTTCTCCATCCACTCATATTTCTCTCTGCCCACGTGTCCATCATCAAGGTCCGGCTGTGTAGAATCCACGCCCACAATTGTTATCCCCTCGTATCGCTCCACTTTCGATCTGGGACCGAAAATCTCCTCAAAACAAAGGTCGCCTACATTCCTCGCGTCGTGATTGCCCGGTATCACCACCTTCACCTTGCATTCTATCCTCTCGATATAACTTTTAGCGCGCTCAAATTCAAAAGGATAACCGTTTTCTGTCAAATCACCGGTAACAACCACGATTTCCGGCTCTATCTCGTTTATCTTTTCTATCACTTTCTCCGCCAAATCCGGCAGGAAGTGCGGTTCCACTACATGAATGTCCGAGATGTGCGCTATTCTCATGTTTTCGTCTTCACTTCCTCCTTCTGAGCGCTGCATAAGCTATCGCTAACAAACCTGCGATGGCAAATACCGCTTCAAATCCCGGGGGCTTTGGTGTTGCTCCAGCACCAGCTGCTGGTGTTGTGACAGGTGTTGTTGTAGGAGTAGGTGTTACTTTCGGTGTCGGTGCAGGTGTCACTTCCCCCGTCAATTTTATGTAGCCCATATCCTCAACCACATTTTGCCCTTCTTCGCTCAACACGAAGTCTATGAACGCTCCCTCCAGTTGGCTCGGTTCTCCTTTTGTTATCAAATACAGCGTCCTCACGATTGGATATTTATCCGCGAGGACGTTCTCCACTGTTGCCTCTACTCCGTCTATCTTAACCGCTTTCACTGAGGGGTCAACGTAGCCAAGGGAAACATAACCAATGCTCTTTTTATCTCCGCTGACCGTTGCTCTTACCTCGCCATTCGATGGCTTCACCGATGCTTTCCCTGCTATTTCTTTCTCAGAGGGCTTCATCACGAATTTCTCGAATACTTCTCTCGTCCCAGAACCCTCTTCGCGCGTTATCACACGAATCGCTTCATCGGCACCCCCTAATTCCTTCCAGTTCTTTATCTCACCTGCGAATATCTTCGACGCCTGTTCCATCGTCAGTTCGCTTACCCCATTGGAGGGATGCACCACGATAGCCACGCTATCTTTGCCTATCCCTACCGGTTTCAGGTCAGGATATGTCTCCATCTCTTTCGATTTTACGTCCCTTGATGCCGCACCGATGTCTATCTCACCTGCGCCCACCGATTTTACGCCGTGACCCGAACCGCCACCGGAAATAGATATTCTCAACGCAGGGTTCTTATCCATGAGAAGTCGTGCGCATTCCTGATTTATGGGAAGCACAGTTGTAGAACCTGCGATTGCCAGTTTGCCCGAAAGTTCTACTGGTGCGCCTTGTGCGGGCATCGAAACTACCGTGGCTCCTATTACCATTACCGCTATCCCCGCTATCACTATTGCCATTATCACTACCGCCTTTATTTTTTCCATATTTTTTACCTCAAATATATAGATAATTTAAAATCTATATAAAAGCTTTTCTATTTTGAAAAAATAGAAAGAGATATATACTAAAAGGAAAAAGTATATAATTCTGGACTATAGATATATATAAAATCCGGGATGAAAGGAAGATGAAAATAGGCGTAAATTCCCGGCTGGTGCGGGATACAGGTTTGACTTGCATCTTCACATCTTCTCGTGAAAATCTGTGTAATCTGGTGGTTATAATTGCTCCTTACAAACCCAACTGCACCATCCAATACACCGCTCCTCCAATTGCCGCTGCTATCGGAATGGTTATCACCCACGCCGTGACCATCTTCCCCACTTCTGACCATCTTATTCGCCGCAGGCTTTGAAAAAACGTTCCTCCTATTACCGCAGAACCTACTACATGCGTGGTGCTTACTGGCATACCTGATAAACTCGCCCCTACCACCGCGAGCCCCGCACCTGTTTCCGCTGCGAACCCGTGCTTTGGCTCCAATTTCGTTAATCGCCATCCTAAAGTCTTCATTACGCGCCAGCCAAATAAGAATGTCCCCAGACCCATCATAAATCCACAGCTAAGTTTTACCCACAACGGCACATCAAAAACAGGGATAATCCCGCCGGCGAGAAGAGCTATCGTAATCACGCCCATTGCGTTCTGCGCATCGTTCATGCCGTGACCGAAAGCCATAAAAGAAGCGGAAATAATCTGTAGTTTTTTAAATACCCCTTCGGTCGCAGTTGCGGGTGTCTTTTTAAAAAATAAATACAGCAGCCAACTGATGAAGGAGAAAAGCAAAGCTCCGACTACAAACCCCGCAAAGGGACCCAGCACGATGGCAAGAAACACCTTATTGTTGAGAATCTCCCAATTTATTATTCCCAAACCTCCCGCTGCTATCCCGGAACCCAGAAGCCCTCCAACTAATGAATGACTCACGCTTATTGGAATTCCAAACAAGGTGCAAATAAATACCCACACCACCGCCCCAAACACGCCCACGGCAATAATGACAAGTGTTATATCCTCTGGAAGAATAATCCCTTTCCCAATAGTCTCCGCCACTTTTGTAGAAACACAAGCACCGGCGAGATTAAAAACACTCGCTAAAATCAACGCCTTTACCGGTGTCAGCGCCTTCGTGGCGGTTACCGTGGCAATCGAATTCGCTCGGTCATTCGCACCGTTCAAAAAGTCAAAAACCAGCGCTAAAAATATTATCAGGATAACAAGCCACAAAGCAAGCATTCCATTAAATCCCACCTTTTAATCTAAACGTCTCCAAAATATTCGCCACGTCCTCACACTGGTCCATTGTATCTTCTAAGATGTCCACTATTTCTCGAAGCAGCATTCTTTCAAGAAGCGCATTTGGATCTTTCACCGGTGAGGTCATCAGTGTTCGCAGCCATTTACGGTTTATTTTATCCGCATCGTTTTCTAATTCATTTGTTTTTACGCAGCACATTTCTAAGATTGGTTCCTCACATTTCATATCCCGTAAGCAATGAACTGCCTTTCTTATTTCCTTCGAAGCCTCAAGAATAATAGGAGAAAATTCGCTTACAGGCTCTGGAAGCGTCTGCCTTTGCGTGAATGTCAGCCTTACCACGGCTTTCTCGATGCCATCTATTACATTGTCCAGATTATGAGCGAAATAACGTATATCGCCCTTTTCCTCCGTGACCCTTGTGTGGTCATAAAACAGTCCCTGTATGATTTGATGAACAACCGAATCAGCTTCTCCTTCCAGCACTTCGAGTTGCTCGCTGATTTGCGACAGTTTGGAATAATTGTCACCTAATCCCACCAATAGCTCCGCTGCTTCCACCGCCTTATCCGCAAGGTCCTCAAAGAGGTCGAAAAATTTCCGCTCGTGTGGTAAAAACGTCATTTTATGCAAAACCGAATTCAATACCAATGCCCCCTGCACCACACTTTTTTTCATCTTTACGCCATCAGCATATAGAAATAAAAAGGGAGTATTTAAATTTTTCTAAATTTACCACTTTAGGATATATCATATATCCTGCAAAATAAATCAACCGTAAAGTAAAAATTAAGACACTCCACGCGATAACAAGAACGAAAACCTAAAGATAGAAGTTGTTACCGCAGACACAAAATTGGCGA
>JAYEII010000156.1:0-18858 GCA_034660015.1 Methanobacteriota archaeon
TGTAAAAGTAATAAACGAGGTTTTTGATGCAGGTTTAGATGCAGACGCGAGTGAAGAAGAGATAGGGGCTTTTATGAGGGAGTTAAGAGAGGACTGGAGGGAGGCGTAAGAGGCTGTCCAACAATCCAAAATTGGAGGCCCAGCCCCAACAACCCATCCATCTCGGAATAAATTCCGGGGCATCCGGTTGGTGGCATGTCATTACGGATTTGCAGATATTTTTTCAAATTGAACCGAATAAAATCTGATCATTGAGATACACAAAAATATTATAAGTTCTGCGTCTTGTCGTGTTACTATATATCCTTCATGTGGACCAATATGCAATAGTGTCCATATTTTTTGTCGAATATCTTCGATTCTTTTACTCTTATTTGGTTTATTCGATTGCCCAAGAGATCCTAAATCTATCTGTGTTGCAAGTTGAGGAGATGAAGGAGTCGTTGGAATGACCATCTCTATTATCTTAAATTTTCCATAATCCAATTTTTCAAGTATTTCAACCCATATAGACTGGGGAATTACTATTTCATAATGGTAATTAGGAGAATGAACGTTGATTTTCCTCACTTTTAAGCCATCTGCCATGGCTACCTGAAGGGTATCAAATGTTCCATCTCCTCTTCGCCTACGAGATACTCCATGTAAATCTAACTCAAGCTTCAAATTAAGATTTCCTTTTCTATTTTCTTCGATCAAATCTAATTTCTTATAATCAAGTTCAAATATCGGATTAAGATTATGCTCTTCTTTAGGTGCAATCTCAAACGTCTCAAAATCTATACCTGCCAAGATATTTATTAGGCTCTAATTTTATTACTCCCTTATAGGCAAAGGTGTGCCATATTATATCTTCAGTATTTTTTAGTCTTACATCGAATTCTAATCTTGGTGGATAATATCCCTGCTCTGCTCGAATACCTACAAATTCCCCTTCCATCCTATTTCACCTCATTTATCTAACTGATTGTATTTAAAACTATCTTTTATCTGTGGTTATAAAAGGTGCCCCTCTTCACTCCACCTTAACTTTTTCCTTCTTCCCCTTCTCTTCCTTACCTTCGAGCTCTCCCTTATACTTCTCCAGGAGCTCTATCTCCTTCTCGACGACTTTATTTATCGCTTTCAACGCGCTTATTCTCACTTCTATAAGGTCCGAGGCGAGCTTCGATGGTCCGGGAAGATAGTCCTCAAGAGATTCCGCTAAGCCTCCAACTACGTCAACCGCCACCCGTAGAGGAATAAGAGCTGTTCCAGCAAGAACCTTCACCGCCTTGACCAATTCTTCTTCCTTAGCCTCTCTCTTTGTCACATCCATCTTTCATCGTATAGAAAGTATAACTTGTGTCAATAATTTATTTTCTTTCGTCAATGAAATAGATGTGAAGTTCACCATTTAAAAGTTTCGCACTATCCAGCTTCATTATATGTGCGATAGTTGGGAGGGGAATAAAGTTTCTAACTTCGCCTATATCCGTCGAAATAACCACGGATAAATCCTCACCTGCTCTTTCCACCTCGCACACCTCTTTATACTTGCTTGCAAAGGGTAGAGGAACTACAACCTCCAAACCATGATTCGACCCCGTCACTTTAATCGCCTTACCCTCGAAGTAAACTTCAGCAGGGTCCTCATCTCCGAACAGTTCATCGCCAAGCTCGGATAGAAGCCTCAAACCCTTAACTTCAGACTGAAACAGCCGCAGCTTTTTTATTGGCAGCGGATGAAATGCCGCTTCTGCTTCAGTCAAATATTTCTCCTGTGCGTTCTTCCAGCCCTTGAAATACGAATCGCTGACCTTTTCGGGAATCACCTTGTTCATTATCGCAAGGTCAACGTTTATATCGTAGAGGTTTGCAAGGAGGTGCGTTCTTCTCAGGTTCTGTATGCTGAATGCATCGGGATTTGCAATCAACCTCAAACTTGTGACCTCTCTGTCAACTATGATGTTTTTAAGCCTTCCAAGAATCTCCATTAACTCGATGTCTTCACTTATAACTTCCTTGCTCGGCGTTGGCAGACCAACTATCGGCTCTACAACTTTAGCGATATTTACAAGAGGTGCCACCAATTTAATCAGTTTCGTAGCAGTGGAGCCGAGGAGAGTAGGCAGATAGATGTTTTTAAGCGCTTCTCCCGATGGCACGGTGTCAAGCACGATCACATCGTAGTTACTTGATTCGACGAACTCGACCACCTTTAGCAGTGAGACGAACTCAGTCATGTTCGGCAGTGCGGCTATTTCGTATGCAAGCACTTCATCCAGCCCTTTTGACTTGAACAGAGACACGATGTATTCCTGTATAACGCCATATTTCTCTCTTACTTCTCTTATCGGGTCTACCTGGATAGCCCACAGCTTGTCCCTGTCCCTGATTTTGGTCGGGGTATATTGAACCGGCATTTCAAACGCATCGGAAATCGTGTGCGCGGGGTCTGACGAAATAACCAATGTCTCATAGCCTAACTCAGATAGTTTTAAGGCGGTTGCACATGAAATCACCGATTTGCCGGACCCGCCTTTACCCGTGTAGAAGATGACACGCATTTTTCGCTCTATCTTTTTAAACGTCATGAGAAAACAAAAGTTTTCGTTTTATATTTGTATATAAAATATAACTTCCTTCTATTTAAGACACGGATTTACACTGATTTATAAGATTAGAATAAAAAATAAAGGCGATGTAGAATATGCCCGTAATAAGATTACCGTACGACGATCTGGAGCACCTTACCGGTGTGAGCATCGAAAAGATAAAGGAGCGACTGCCACTGATGTGCGCAGACGTAGAACGAATAGAGACGGATTATATGGACGTGGAGTTTTTTCCCAACCGACCGGATTTATTCAGCGTGGAAGGTGTTTCTCGTGCACTGAGACAATTTCTGGACATCGAGCCGGGATTGGTCAGTTATGAAATAGCTAAGTCAGGCATCGAGATGGTTGTGGACAGTTCGGTTCTGGACGTGCGACCTTATGTGGTCTGCGGAGTAGTAAAAAACTTGCAGTTGGATTCCAGTGTGATAGAATCGCTTATGCTCCTCCAGAAACATCTGCATCGCGGTGTAGGCAGAAACCGCAAGAAAGTTTCGGTGGGCGTGCACGACTTAGCGAAAGTGAAACCACCATTCAGGTATCTTGCCGTTGGACCCGAGTTCTCATTTGTTCCGCTCGATTACGAAGAAGAAATGACGATGGCAGAGATTTTAGAGCGGCATCCAAAAGGGGTTGCATATCGCTACATTCTCGAAGGTAAGCCAAAATATCCGTTGATTCTGGATTCAGAAGGAAAAACTCTTTCTTTTCCTCCTATTATCAATGCCGAACGGACAAGGGTAACAGGATCCACGAAGGACATCTTTATAGACGTTACGGGCTTGAACGAAGATGTTTCGATTGCACTCAATATCATTGCCTGTGCGCTGGCAGAGCGTGGGGGTCAGATACAATCGGTGCTGCTTCGCTCGCTGAGCGGAACGGTAGGTAGGATAGAGGAGAAAGAAACGCCTTGGTTAGAGCCAGGGACGATGGAAATATTAGTAAAGGACGTTAAATCACTCATAGGAATTGAATTAAGTGCAGAGGAATGCAAGCGGTGCTGCGAGCGAATGGGGCTTGGTGCGGAAGTGTCAGCGCCAGTGTCTGAGATGCCGAACACGATAAGCGGTGAAGAAAGGTTAGTGGTGAAAATACCTGCTTATCGGTATGATATACTCCATCCATGGGACATAATTGAAGACATCGCTATTGGTTACGGCTACGACAGGATAGAGCCCGAGATTCCGGGAACGATGGGTATAGGCGAAGTGCATCCGATAGAGGATAAAAAGAGCGCGATGAGAGGAATAATGACGGGCTTGGGGTATTTCGAGGTGTTGACTTTTACACTGACCTCAGAGAAGAAACAGTTTGAGCGAATGCGACAAAACCCTTTTAGCGGTTTAGAAGGTCGGCGGTTTGGCTCGTTAGTTAGCCGAAAAGGCAAACCGTTACATTTGTCCGATATTGTAAAAGTGGCATCGCCGATAAGCACGGAGCATACAATACTCCGATACTCGATTCTACCGAACTTACTGGATACCCTCTCGCTTAATAAGCATCGTGACCTACCGCAGCGGATTTTTGAGGTTGGTCCGGTAATAGTAAACTACAAGGAGAAATACCGGCTTGCTGCGGTCTCAATACATGCGAATGCGAACTTCGCAGAGGTTAAGTCCGTGGTTGATGCGGTGCTGAAGGAGCTGGGGCTGGAAGATGCAGAAGTGATGGAGTCGGAGAATGGTGCATTTTTAGAGGGTAGAAGAGCGGCTATAGTAAGGGATGGTAAACATGTGGGCGTTTTTGGTGAAATACATCCGGAAGTAATCCTCAATTTTGGGTTGAGCTATCCGGTGGTGGGGTTTGAGGTGGAGATATGAGTGCGTTGAGCGAGGAGAGGGAGCATGGGTGGGATATGTGCATGAAGTCGATAGCTTTAAATAACCCTGTGAAAATATTAAATGGAGAAAAATGATTTCAAATATAGAAATTGAGAACTTTAAATGTTTTGGAGAGGGAGAAAATGGAGGTGCATTATCGAACTTAGGAAGAGTTAATGTCATTTACGGTGCAAACAATTCTGGTAAGTCATCTATCTTGCACGCTATTTGTCTTTTAAAGCAATCGCTTAATAAGAGCATTTTGACGTTTTCTGGAGCGAGCAATTTATTAGTGGATCTAAATTCCTTTGAAGAATCAGTATTTAACAAACAAAGAGATAAGAGAATAAGAATACGCATCGGATTTAAATTGACCGATGGAATTGAGAAGTTGAATAAAATAGCCAAACAAACCCCTTATCAAAAATATGACTTCACATCGGTTAATCTAACGGTGAATGCGATTGCAGACAGAATACTATCAGAGACGTTATCGACAAAAGAAGGTGTTATATGCGAATTATACTTTGACAAAGGTAGGAGTGAATATAAAATGAGATATTCACCTGAGATAATCAAAGAAGATTTTGTCAACAATTCATTTGCGTTTTTAGGTTGGCGGGCATCGGAACCAAAAGAAACACCTTATTGTGCAGATATCAGTAAAGAATTAAGAGATTCAATTTTAGATAAGATGAACAGAATATACTTTTTGTCTGCTTATAGGAGGATAGTATTGAGAGAACAAAGTATAAGTAGAGAGCCCGATGAAGTGAATAATGGTGCTGATACATTAGCCTATTTTCAATATATAAGGAACAACAGACCAGATGCTTTCAGTAAGATAGTAGAGCATACAAAGAACTTTAACATCGCGGATTTAACGACTGTTTTGAGCAAAGGAGAGAGTTCCGCAAGTTTTAAGGATGATAAACTCCCTATTAGCACAAGTATAATGGATATAGGGTTTGGTACAAATCAAATATTTTCTGTAATAGTACAGTGTTTTGGATCTCCTGCCAATAGTACAATAATGATAGAAGAGCCTGAAATACATCTACATCCGCTTGCACAATCTAACTTGTTAGATTTGTTCCTTGATGCCACTAAAGATGGTGCTAAACAAGTTATTATTACAACTCATTCTACCAAATTATTAGATAAAATAAGAGAGGGGGCGGGCAGCAAATTCAAAGAAAACGAAGTGAAAGTCTTTGAGGTAACAAAAGAACAGAAAGGGTGTGTTGTAACACCAATACCACCTAAATCAATTCGATTGGGCGAGGAGTTTGGGTATTGATAATCTGTTCATTTTACGAAATGCTTTCGATTCATGAGAAGAAAAAAGAATAGGTGTGCTTAGAAAAAGGAGATACGAAGGGAAATGATTGAAACAAACGTCTTATATTATGGAGATAACTTAGCGATTCTCCGTAATCACATTCCAGATGACTCCATAGACCTGATATATTTAGACCCGCCTTTTAATTCTAAAGCTACTTACAACATCCTGTTCAAAGAACCTACGGGAGAAGAATCAAAAGCACAAGTAGAAGCATTTGAAGATACCTGGCATTGGACAGAGGAAACAGAAAAAGCATTCCAAGAGATAGTGGATACCGCACCATCTGACGTTGTAAATTTAATGAACGCATTGAAGGACGCTATACATGAAGGAAACGACATGATGGCTTACCTTACAATGATGTGCATACGGCTTTTAGAGTTAAAGCGTGTTTTGAAGGATACAGGTTCGATTTATCTGCATTGTGACCCTACTGCAAGTCATTATTTGAAAATAGTAATGGATTCTATTTTTGGAGTTAGGAACTTCAGAAATGAGATAGTTTGGCGACGGTCTGCGGGATTCAAAAGGTCAACTGCAAAGAAGTTCCCACAAAAAAATGATGTAATCCTATTCTATACTAAATCCGAAAAATATTACTTTGAAACCCAGTATCTACCCCATAGTCCTGATTATTTGAAGCGTTTTAAACCAGATAAATCTGGTAAACTATGCCGGACTGATGTAAATCCAACAAAAGGCGGAAGGAGGACAATATATCTTGATGATGTTAAAGGTAATATTATAGATTCTATCTGGGATGATATTCATCCTGTGAACCCTGTTGCGAAAGAGCGATTAGGATACCCAACACAAAAACCTGAGAGATTATTGGAACGCATCGTTAAAACATCATCCAACGAAGGCGATATTGTTTTAGACCCCTTTTGTGGTTGTGGAACTGCTTTAGTAGCTGCTCATGGATTAAACCGTAAATGGATTGGTATAGATATTACACATTTAGCAATATCTATAATGAAATGGCGATTAAAAAGCAATTTCCCTGATATTGCATTTAAGGTTATCGGAGAGCCAATGGATTTATCAGGTGCTAAAGCATTAGCAGACCAAAGTAGGTATCAATTTCAATGGTGGGCTTTATCTCTTATCGGTGCAAGACCTTATGGTGATAAAAAGAAAGGTGCAGATACGGGGATAGATGGATATTACTATTTTAATGATGGAGGAAAGATAAAGAAGGCGATAGTCTCTGTTAAGAGTGGAAAAAATATAGATGTAAGCCTAATTAGAGAACTCAACTCGGTTGTAGAGAGAGAAAAGGCATCTATGGGATTTTTCATGACCTTAGAACACCCAACAAGACCTATGAAAGAAGAGGCGGTAAAAAAGGGATTCTATAAAGATTCTTTCGGTAATGAATATCCAAAGGTACAAATCTTAACAATAGAGGTAATTCTCAATGGAAAAACACCAGATACACCACAAAAAGTTCCTATTTATAAATTTAATACAAAAGGAAAAGAAATAAAGAAAGGAGAACAAGAAATGCTTTCTTAGTTTGCTACAGAAATTTTGTTTTTCTTTTAGCACAAATCTTTCCTTAAAAAGAAAATGATGGGCATATTCATGCTGTATATTACACTTTGCTTTTTCGAGTTTGATGCAGTTGGAACTCTATAGTCTCACCACTATTGTTTATTTTTATAACTCCATAAGCTATTAGAATTACCATGCCAGCAACAATATTAGTAGGGGGATTTTTTGGTGATGAAGGTAAAGGCAAGATAATCGCATACCTTGCAAAACACGATAAACCGAGCGTGGTTGCGAGAGGTGGCGTAGGACCCAATGCAGGTCACACGGTCGAAGTAGAGGGCAAGAAATACGGGTTGAGGATGGTTCCTTCGGGATTTGTGTATGAATCGGCAAGGCTTCTGGTCGGTGCAGGCGTATTGGTTGACCCTGAAGTGTTCAAACGAGAAGTATCATCCTTCGGGCTGAAAGGGCGAATAGGCGTGGATTGGAGATGTGCGATAATCGAAAAGAAGCACATTGAAGAGGACAAAAGCGACGCCTACTTGAAGGGAAAGATAGGCTCCACAGGTTCGGGTTGCGGACCTGCGAATGCGGCTCGTGCGTCACGGAAGGCGAAACAGGCGAAGGACGAAAAAGAGCTGGCGGAGTTTCTTTGTGACGTGCCTCTGGAAGTAAATGAGGCGTTAGACAATGGAAAAGGTGTGCTGGTAGAAGGTACGCAAGGATTTGGCATTTCTTTGCTCTACGGCACGTATCCTTTTGTCACTTCTAAAGACACGACTGCATCGCAGATGGCGACCGACGTGGGCATAGGCCCTACAAGAGTAGATGAGGTCATAGTGGTATTCAAGTCATTTCCAACGAGAGTGGGCGAAGGCCCTTTTGAAACGCAGATG
The DNA here is from genome assembly GCA_034660015.1 of Methanobacteriota archaeon. GTDB lineage: Archaea > Halobacteriota > Syntropharchaeia > Alkanophagales > Methanospirareceae > QEXZ01. The sequence goes on from JAYEII010000156.1 coordinate 8,159, forward strand.
AAAGAAGAAAAAGCGAATGCATTGCATATCGTGGAGTATGGCACTGTTACCGGCAGGAAGCGGCGGATAGGCGAATGGGATGCAAAGATGGCTGCTTACTCGGCAATGATAAACGGAGCAACAATGGTAGCGCTGAGTGGTGTGGACAGGTTAGACCCCTCATGCAGAGGTGCGAAGGAGTACAAAGAATTAAGTAAAGAGGTAAAGGATTTTGTAGCTAAGGTGGAGCACGACACACGCGTTCCGGTGAAGTTAATCTCCACGGGGCCGGAGCTATCGGAGATAGTGGATTTACGAAAAAAATAAAAAATAAATTGTTGACACAGATTAACGCAGATTAACACAGAAAAGATGAAACGAGCAATGCCGTTAGCCCAGTCCAATAAAAGAAAGAGAAAAACATGTCTCAAATAGAAGGAGGTTATACTTTATATTGAGAGGGGCATAGAAATAGGCAGGGTGTTATGATTTGTTGATTCGTAAAATAATAATGGAAGAACATATTGCAGAGAAAATTATGTCAAAGCATAACCTGAAAAGGATAATTGTAAGAGAAGTTTTATGTGATGAAGTTGGGAAAAGTTATATAGAGAGAGTAGGTGGTGATCAATATATGGCGATAGGTAAATCGCGTGCGGGATATGCTACTGTAATCTTCAGATACAAATCTGCTACTGCTACCATCAAAACCGCGTATTATTCAACAAATTGGCAGGTAAATTTATATAAAAGAAAAAGGGATTAGTAATTATGGAAGTGGGAGAAGAGGAGGAAATAAAGCCGGAAGATTTGAGAGGAGAGGAGGTTCAGTTTGAGGTTGAGCTGGACGAGACGTTTCCAGGTTACTGCCCAGATTGTTCAGTTGAGTTAGAGTCAGTGACGATAAATGTTCGTAGAGGGCGGTTTATGATTTTGGGCGTCACGGCATACAAGTGTCCGATATGCCAAAAGGAATTTGTTGATATTGAGAGGGGCATAGAAATAGACCGGATCTTTGATTTGTTAAACGTGGAAGAGCAAAAAGGATACGAGATTTCAATTGAAAAATCAGGAAAGGAATGCCTGATTGAGTTTCCAGCAGAACTTGATAAAAAAATATCGGGTAAAATTGATGCTTTACTTTTTCAAATAAGTGATACCGAATATCTTTTGAAATTACCGGCTAAAAACCTTTCTTTAAAAAAGAATGCTTTAGCAAAGAAAAGAAAGTTAGCGAGCGGAAGAGTTCGGGAGGATTAGAGAAGAGGAGGTCTTTGAATCTGTTATGAACGGGAAAATTATTGAAAAGATAGACATAACGAAATATCCGGTAAAGAAGTTGGTTGCAATACCTTTAATCATCTTGCTTATCGCTTTAGCACTGCTTACGTACACGCAACTGAGCGTGGATTCACCCGTCCGCATGGGAATGGACTTTAAGGGAGGGACGTGGGTAAAAGTAGGCACTGACGAAACGAGAGAAGAGGTAAATGCGAAATTCTCCGCTTTCCCTGTTACTCTCGTAGCCAGTACAGGTGTGGGGAATGAGAAGCGCATAGAATTCGACATGACCGGTGGGTCACAGGAGTATGACCGGCTAATAGACATGCTTAACACGGAATATGGCGTTGGAACGTATAGAATAGAGAGTATAAGCGCGCGGTTTGGCAAACAATATCAAACACAGGCATTATGGGCGGTGGCAATTGCTTTTATTCTGATGGCAGTGGTTGTCTTCATCACGTTCAGAACGTTTGTACCACCATTAGCGGTAATTTTCTCCGCTTTTTCTGACATCGTTATCGCGGTTGCCTGTATGGACCTCATAGGGATGGAGTTGTCACTGGGCACAGTAGCAGCGTTGCTTATGCTAATAGGTTATTCGGTGGACTCGGATATTCTACTGACGACAAACCTGCTGCGTAAAAAAGGCGAATTAAACGAGAAACTACGGAATACAATGCGAACAGGTATAACGATGACGTCCACGACCATATCTGCGATATTCGCAATGTTCGTGGTTTCCTTTTATATTGATATTCCCATATTAAAGGACATTTCAATCGTGCTTTTGTTTGGTCTCGCCGTGGATTTGATGAACACCTGGCTGTTTAATGCGGGCGTGTTAAGGTGGTATATCGAGCGCAAGGAAAGGAAGAAATATGTGAGAAGGGACGTGGGAAAAGCGAAGAAAAAAAGGTAACAAGAAATTAAAAATAATGAACCACGAGATTATACAAGAAAATAAATTATTGACACAGATTAACGCAGATTAACACGGATGAAACGAACAAGAAACCCTTTCTTAGAACGAAAAGCTTTACCAACAACTTTTTTACCTTCGGTAAAAACCTTGACTAAAAATAGTTCCATAGTTTTTCTTTTAGCACAGGTTTTCTTTTTGTGAAAAAGAAAAAGTGTTGTGTAATCTTGTGGTTAATACTTTTCGGAATGACTATAAATGAAGACAATAGATTTGCTTGACGTCGCCTTAGGCATCGAAAAAGCGGATTTAGTGATAAAAAACGCAAATCTGGTGAGCGTATGCAGTGGCGAGATATACGAAACCGACATTGCAATCGCCGGTGGAATAGTAGCCGGATTAGGGCGATACGAAGGAAGAAACGAGATAGAAGCGAAAGACAAATATGCAGTCCCGGGATTGATAGACGGGCATACGCACATAGAAATGTGTATGCTTTCGGTAACCGAGTTCGCAAGGGCGGTAGTACCGCGTGGAACGACCACGGTGGTGGCAGACCCGCATGAGATAGCCAATGTCCTCGGTGTCGAAGGCATAAGAGCGATTTTAGAGGAGGCGAAGGCAACACCACTAAACGTGTTTTGTATGGCTCCTTCCTGCGTGCCTTCTACCGACCCCGAGCTGGGACTTGAGACTTCCGGTGCGAGGATAGGAGCAGAGGAAATAAAGCAACTGCTGCAACTGGAGGAAGTTATCGGTCTGGCAGAAGTGATGAACTACGGTGGCGTGATAGCAAAAGAAGAGGAGGTATGGACTAAAATAGAGGTTGCGAAGGCATTAAAAATGCCAATAGATGGGCATGCTCCTTTACTCAGCGGTAAAGAGCTAAACGCTTATGTCTTGAGTGGTGTCGGCTCAGACCACGAGTGTGTCTCTTACGAAGAAGTGCATGAAAAGCTCAGGCTGGGTATGCGGGTGATGGTGAGAGAAGGTTCAGTGGCAAAGAACCTGAAAAACATCGCACCGAAGTTAAAATCCGCAGATACCCGTAATTGCATGCTTGTTACAGACGGCGACCGAACACCGCTTGATTTACAGAAAGAAGGATATTTAGACCATATTTTTAGAAGAGCCATTGAAGAAGGCATAGACCCCATGAACGCCGTGCAGATGTGCACGATAAATCCTGCGCAATGGTTCAAACTCGATGATTCTTTTGGAAGTATTGCACCCGGTAAAATCGCGGACATCGTGCTGTTAAATAATCTTGAGCGATTTGAAGTGGAGAAAGTGGTGGTGAACGGAATGATTTTGACGGATTTTGCTCCTCGCTCGGAGCATAAGTATAAATATCCCGAATATGGCACAACGGTAAGGCTAAAGCCCGTAAAGTCAGAGGATTTTGAACTAAAGCTAAACTCAGAAGAAGGAACAAGAAAAGCGAGAATAATCGGGTTGATAGAAGGCGAACTCCTGACTGAGGAACTTGTGGAGGAGATAAGCGGCATAGACATTGCCCATGACATATTGAAAATCGCCGTTGTTGAGAGGCATCACTACACCGGGAATATAGGTTTGGGGTTCGTAAAAGGGTTTGGGTTGAAAACCGGTGCCGTTGCTTCCTCCATTGCTCACGACTCGCATAATATAGTCGTTATAGGGACAAACGAAGCCGACATGGCTTGTGCTTGCAATCGCTTGAAGGAGATTGGCGGTGGAATAGTTCTGTGCAGTGGACGTGAGGTAATGAGCGAGCTGAAACTGCCTATTGCTGGATTAATGACCGATAAAGGGTTGGATTACGTGGTAAGAAAGCAAAAAGAGCTGGAGGCGGGAATTACGGCAATGGGCTGTAAACTGCAAGCTCCTTTTATCTTGATCTCTTTTCTCGCTTTGCCCGTTATACCCGCACTGAAGATAACGGATATGGGATTGGTGGATGTAGAGAAACGAAAGATAGTGAATGTATTCTGCACTGTCTAAAAATCAAGTGAGTGATTTATCACCGCGGAGAGCGCCGAGTGCGCAGAGTTTTAAGACTGCTCGTTCCAACCATTGCTTAGTTTTCTGGTTGTATATAACCTGTGTTTAAGCGTTGTATAGGTCACAACCTTAAAAACTCATCAGTTCATTGGTCGTTACAAAAACAAAAGGTTATCCTTTTTATTCTTGTTAAGGAGACCCCCGCCGAGTGGCTTCGCCACATTTATCTCACTTCGTGAGAATATAATATTTCTACACAGAAATCAAAACATATATAAATGTTTCAAATTTAATGATATATTATGGTTGAATCAGAAGTTAAATGGAAAAATGGTTTGCCTGTTGCCTATAACATTACCAACAAGTAAGGTTAGAGTAAAAAGAGATGATGAACCAATCGCTGTTCGTCAAAATGAACTCAAAGAAGGTGATCTTTTAGAGTGGCAGATTTCTTATTACAAAGAAGGAAAGATTCTGATTGAAGTAGGAAAAATGTTGGAATTAGCGTTCCAACACGAAATTATCACGAAGGAAGAACTAGAAAAACTGAAAGATTATGTTGATAAAATCCCAAAAGTATTTGATGAAGATTTTGAGATAACAAAGGAAAAAACAGATAGAACTTTTCTTGGTGAATTTAAAGTCATATTTAGACATGTTCAAATCATTCGTAAAGACTTAGATAATGGTTGTTTTATAGAGGTGGAACTAAAACACAAACAGAGAGCAGTTGGCTATCAACCAATGCTATACATTTTCATACCTGTGAAAAATGTTGTTGCTGATGATTCTTTAGGTTCTTTGATTGGAAGACCAGCAGAATCAAAAGAAATAGCGAAATGGTTCCCAACTAAAAATGACATAATAGGAACAGTAAAAACATTTGCAGTTTTATCTCATAAACACAGAGCAGATATTATTGAAATTATTGAAAGAATACCATCTTAGGATTGGAATTTAAAGTCCAAAATATCGCTTTTCTTAATGGACTTGCTACCGACTCTAAAAGTTGAATTCTTAAAATGTTCCTGGTTCTTATTTAATATTCTACATATCTTTTCTTTCAGTTCTCTATTTTGATTATATTTCTCTTTAAACTCAAAAACATAGAACATATCATTTAAAATGTCTTTTTGTATATCAATTAAGCCCGCCCTTCCTACACTAGCATTTCCAACTCTAACAACGGCAAGATAGTAATCAGAAACAGTCTCGCATTTAGGAATTTGTATTTTCTCTACAATGTTTGCTCCAGAAATATTATTTTCTTTGTATGATTTTTTGTATTTAACTCTCTTATAAAGCAAGAATTCGGATATTGGAGTTCCTTTAAGATTATTATTTTTCTTATATAAGAAAGATTTTGGAATAAGTTCTTCGGTTAATAGATCTGACTTATCCAAGACTTCTTCCACTTCGCCTCCATCCTCATAAAGCAAAACTACTTTATCTCTGAAACTCTCAACATTTGTAAATATAGCAAAACAGCAGGGTATAGGTTCATCAACCCATTTCCTATCATTTTGGTATACTATAATCGTTGAAAATCTATTTAAGATTTCTTTCTTAATCTCCAAATTTTTGCCTTTTATGAAAAAAGAAATTGGTAAAACAAACCCTATGCTTGAATTTTCATCTTTTAAATGCTTAATAGCTTTTAAGATAAAGGCACTCTCTATCTGCATTTTTTCTTTTTTAACTAATTTTTTTGTTAGATATTTTCCCGGGTGGGTAGCACTCAGGAAATATTTTTTTTGATAATAATAACTCCCTTTTATGTTATATTTTGTAAACGGTGGATTTCCAATAATCAAATCAAATTTTTTATCTATAGGATAAAGAAAGAAGTCAGATGGTTTTTTTGTCCATTGTGGATCAATCTCACAACCTTCTATATTGGTAAACCCTCTATCTCTAAGAATTTGAATAAAGTTACCTGTCCCAAAAGATGGTTCCAAAATCCAAATTTTTTTATCGTATCTCTTGTATTTCAGAATTAGATTTATAACTTTTTTAACTATCTCTTTTCTTGTCCAATACTGTCCCAGAATGAATTTTTTATCTATCATTGTAACCTTTCCCAATATTTATCAATCTTTTATTGGCAATTTTAACATAATTTTGGTTAATCTCAAATCCTATAAAATCACGATTAAGTTGTGAACAAGCAACTGCCGTGCTTCCACTTCCAATAAATGGATCAAGTATCAAATCGTTTTCTTTTGTGAACATTCTTAAAATCTCTTTTATAAACTGTTTTGGTTTCGGTGTAGGATGATTAATGAATCCCTCATCAGGTTCCACCATTTTTCCCGGAGTATCGATAAAAATATCTTTATTCCTATGAACTATTTTTGGATTGCCTTTTTTGAACACAAAACAAGACATAACTTTGGTTATCCCAATAGGCGATTTAACCATTCCTTCTGGACAATAAAGAGCAATTTGCCAAAAATACGAGAATGGATTATTTTTAAATAACATAGGCAAAAACTTGGTGCTGAAAAAAGTAATGAACCAACTGTTTTCTTTTAAAACCCTGTCCCATTCTGGAAGGGGTTTATAAAATACACTTAAATCAGCATCATTCTGGATTCCTTCTTTATTCAATCCATAAGGTGGGTCAGTTAGGATTACATCTACACTATTGTCTGGAATTTTCTTAATTATTTTTAGACAATCCCCGCATATTATCTTATTAACAAAATCTTCAGGAAACTTTAATTCGTCTATCATCTTTTTTTGCCACCCCGTTTTTAAAGAGCTTTGTTTTGAGTGTTGTGGAGATAAATGATTTTTCCATTAGCCAACCCATAACAATATTTCGAACAATTTCAGAATCTGTTATCCCCATTTCACCTTTTAATTTTTCGATTAATTCCCATTGTTCTTTTGTAAATGTGACTTGTATTCTTTTCATAGCTTCTTTCTTTTTTCGCATTTTATACACCTCTAAAACACATGTGACATAGATATGTGTGTACTTTGCAGCTATATAAATGTTTCGTTTTAAACTTTAAAAAGAAATAACCTATATCATCCAGTATATAAATAGGCGGCGCGGTCTCCAAATTTTAATTTAGGCACGAAAACTTTCTCACTTCGTTCGAATTTTTGGCTACGCCAAAAAGATTATAACAGCGGTTATGAGGAAAAATCTGGCGATTTTTTCCAATTTATTTTCTTGTGCCTTTGCGTTCTCCGCGTGCTCTGCGGTGAAAGTTACGGTGCCAACCGTCGCCTATCACGCGGGAAAAGCACCACTTCTCTTATGTTTTCTATCTCCAGCATGCTCATCAGCAGCCTATCTATGCCCAGTCCCCAGCCCGCATGCGGCGGCATACCAAACCGAAAAGTGTCGAGATAAAACTCAAAACTATCTGCACTCAGTCCTTTTGATTCGATGTTCTGCTTCAGCAGCTCGTAAGAATGAACACGCTGCGAACCCGAAGCGAGCTCTACTCGTGGATGCATCAGGTCAAACGCATTGCAAGTGTCTTTACTTTTCGCTTCTGCATCAGCAGGCTGCGCATAAAACGGTTTTATCGCACAAGGCCAGTCAGTGATGAAATAAAGCTCGCCTATCATCGCACCCAGGGTGCGTTCAGCAGAAGTGCCGAGGTCTTCACCCCATTCTATCTCCTCACCCGCTTCAGAAACCGATTCTATCGCTTCTTCATACGTTATACGCCTGAACGGTATTTTCGGAACATCCAACGGCAACTGCAAATTCAACTTCGCTAAGCCCGGATAATCCGCAACTTTTGAATATACAAACGCAATAAGCTCCTCCAATATCCTCATTACCTCCTTATCCGATACAAAAGCGACTTCTATATCCATTGAGGTAGCTTCGTTAAGATGTTTCGTGGTGTCGTGCTCCTCCGCGCGGAATATCGGCGCTATTTCGTACACGCGGTCAAAGCCAGAAGCCATGAGCATCTGTTTATAAAGCTGCGGGCTCTGATTTAAGAACGCTTCTCGCTCGAAATAAGAAATAGGGAATAATGCCGTGCCGCCTTCCGTTGCTGCACTCACTATCTTTGGCGTGTTTATTTCTATGAATCCACGTTCATCGAGAAACTCCCGTATCGCCTTGAGAACACGACTGCGGATGATAAATATCTGCTTTGTTCTCTCGATTCGCAAGTCCATGAATCGGGCATCCAACCTCGTGTCCAGTTCAGCACCAACCTTTTCAGTGGTGTCCAGCGGTAAAACCTGCGATGCCTCGCTTAGCACTTCCATTTGGTCGGGTATTATCTCGTATCCATTCGGCGCCTTGGACTCGCTTTTTACTTTGCCTTCTATCGCTACTACCGATTCGCGAGGCACTTTTTTCACGCGTGCAAATAGTTCCTTTTCTGTCTTTTTACGGTTCAGTGTGATCTGGGCAAAACCGCCGAAGTCTCGCACGATAAGGAAAAAGACGCCGCCTAAGTCCCGCTTCTCGTGCACCCAACCCGCTATGCACACGGTTTCGCCGTCATTATCCGGGGTTATTTCTGTTGCGTATTTCCTGTTCTGTATCGCTAACCGCATGTTCATTACTTCTCTTCTCTCTTGTTACGTTACTTAACGTATTAACAAATAAAAGCGTTCTCTAAATACCTTTTTGGTTGTATATAAAGTATAACTTCCTTCTATTTGAGTTAAGACACAGATTTACACGGATTTACGCTGACTTATTTAAGTTTGACATTGTTAATTTTATCATCTATCTGTGTTAATCTGTGTCTATAATTTAGTCCTTTTGCTCTATCCTATCTATTTTTTATTCCCCCAGCAACCTCACAATCCTGCTTTTCTTTCCCTCTTTTCTCCTTCCATTTCCTGCTCCTGCTCCTCTCTTTGATTCGTTTTTCGCTGTCGCTCCCATTTCCACTGCTCTGCCCCCATGTTCACTCTGCCTCACACGTATATCAACCAATACGGGCATTTCTATGCTCGTGCTTGAAAGAAGAGCAACACCCTGCGGTATTCGTTTGATTTCCTCCTCCATTTCCGCACTCATGAACTCCAGACCGCGGCTCAACGCTTTGATGTCGTTTGGATTTGTTACACGCAGGATTATTTGTGTGTTACACTGCGAAATAACGTTTTTATCCACACGAGCAGGTCGTTGTGAAATGACCAGCAGACCGAGCCCGAATTTCCTGCCTTCTGAAGCGATAGTTCGCAAAATATTGGAGCTGACGGCTTTTCCAAATCCACGCTCAGGGCAGAAGTTGTGCGCTTCCTCGATAACGAGCATAAAAGGCGGTATCTTCCCCATCTTCCTGCCTTCAAAAACTTCTTTGCATACTCGATAAACAATCATCTGCTGTAATTGCGGTTCCGCGCCTTTCATATCTATTATTGCTGTCTTTCCTGCCTTTACGAGATCTTCTATGCGTGTGGGGCTGTCGGATAATATACCGGTCTCGCGAATTCTCTCCAAAAAATGAACAATTCTCCACTTTGCGCTGCTTTTGCTCTCAGATACATGCTTGATGATGTCTTCAATCGTGTAAAACTCCTTCTTCGCCTTTATCTCGTTTATACTCTGGTATACAACGCCTAATTGCGCATCAGAAAGTGGAAACAAGTCATATAATTCGTTCACACTCAGGTTTATCCCATCTATCCGGAACAGTTTATCAGCAGCGGGATTTATAGAGAAATTAGATGGCGTATAGACGACAACTTTAGATGCATACCCTTTTGGCGCGATGCCAAATTTATCCATTTGTTTCCGCTCTTCTTTATTCCTGTTTTCGTATTTCAGTGAGAGGTATTCACCATGTGGGTCAATTATAAGCAACGGGACATTTTTATCGAGCAATTCCTCGATTAGCACGCCAGCAGTGTATGATTTCCCGCTGCCCGTTTTCGCTAATATGCTGCAATGTTTCTGGATAAGTTCTTCCTTCTTCAGGTACACCGGTATATTGCGTCCGTCAAGCATACCTAAATAGATACCACCTGATTTGAGTCCCAGTATGTCGGTGATGAATCCCTGATCTGCCTTGAACACCTTCCCGTCACGTGATAGCGTGCTCTTCGGCTGCATTAAAAACCCTCTTCCGTCTTTATAGCCGATAATCTCTGCAGTAGCGATCTTTTTCGCGGCATCTACTATTGATACTACTCTACCCAGCACCCATCCTTCTAATTCGTCGTTCCATACTTTTATATATTCATTGCTTCTTACCGCGTCGGTAACGGTGAAATCAAATTCATGCAGTTCAACATCACCGGAAATGGTGCCTACTAATTTGTACATTGGTTCTTTGTCTTCTATCAATAGCTGTTAATATTTTATTTCATTTAGGAAAAGATATATATAAAACTTCGCATTAGTGCATGCTCAAAATCAAAAAATCAATATAGTAGGTGAATTCTTGGCTCTTTGGTAATTCCCGTGGGACATATCTCCCTGCTAAATCAAGCAAATAAAGAATATCCCACAAGATCAAGGTGTATGCGCTGAAACAGATGTTTAACGTTTAGAATTCCATAACAACGCCGTTTAATCACCTTAATCTTGTTATTA
>JAYEII010000157.1:0-4614 GCA_034660015.1 Methanobacteriota archaeon
TGGTGTGATAATTAGATTGTGGGACAGCCTCAGGGTCTTAGAAAAATCTTCTGACAAGTTTCTATAAAGACCCGGTCATTCCATCGATGAGCACTGACTATACGAATCCGGGAGCTGACGAAAACAGCGACCAGCGTCTATAACTCATGGATTTCTTCAGCCGCTGTTTGATTATGAAATTATGGGACAGCCGCTTCAGTCCGAGCGTAGTGACTTATGGATTGTATGCTAATAAAAAAGCTCACAGGTATTTCTGGAAATAAAGCTCACTGACGAACAATTCCATAAAATTATCTTCCTCTTCAAGTTTTACATGCTCAATCCTTTTGGCAACTGCTTCCGCCTCTTCTCTTTTCGTCTTTGATATTAACGCCTGCCTCGCACCTTCTATCGCGGCATTTCCCACCTTTTTCACTTTCCCTCGCTCAACGTCCGGGAGAAGCCCTATGCGTATTGCATGCTCCGTGTTTGTAAAGTTCACGAACCCCCCCGCCAGAAAAATGCTGTCTATGTCCTCAAGCTCGACCCCGTATCTTCGCAGCAGTACCTTTATGCCCACTGCCACGGCAGTTTTTGCGAGGTTTAACTGGTCAATGTCCTTCTCCGACAGCTTGATTCCTTCGGCTATTCTAAATTCTTTCTCGTCTCCATAGAACTTTCCTCTGCCATCAATCAGTTTCTTGTCCAGGAGTTCTGCCAGCGTGTCTATCAACCCGGAACCGCAAACGCCAACAGGAACGGCGGCATCGTCTATCGTTTTATATTTTACTTCGCCGGAATTTTCTATTTTTACTTCTTTTATCGCACCGCTTACGCCACCAATTCCGCATGCTATACCAGCACCTTCAAATGCCGGACCTGCTGCACACGACGTCGCAATCAATCTGTCCTTATTTCCAAGTGCGATTTCCGTGTTTGTTCCAACGTCTATCGCCATGCATATCTTATCGCTCTCGGATTTATACATTTCCGTTGCCAGCACGACAGCCAGAGCGTCAGCACCGACAAAACTGCCTATCAAGGGCAGCCCATAAACACGTGCTTCGGGATTCACCTCGAGCCCGAGTTCTTTCGCCGTTTTGCTTACTGGCTTTACACTCAAAGGTTCGTAAGGGCTTTTGCCAAGCGACTCGACGGAATAGCCAAAGAACAGGTCTCTCATTACGGGATTGCCGACAACCACCATCTCACAGACTTTGCTTGACTCTGTCATGGTTGCAATCAGTTCGTTCGCAGCGGTTCTGATTTCTTGTTCGAGTATGCCCTGCCCTTTTCTTGCAAATTCTATCCTTGAAATCACATTGTTTCCGTATTTGGTCTGTGGATTCCCTCTTGATATAACAGAAGACACTTTTCCGCTCTCAAGGTCAATTAAATACACAGCAAGCGTTGTTGTCCCTATGTCAAGAGCGATGCCGTATATCTCCCCGGTATATTTGCCTATATCTTCCGACTCGCAAAAGACTCTTTCGCCCTCTATATGTACAAAGGGCTCAAGAGCGATTTCCTTATATTCTCCTGATTCTAAAACGTAGTATGTTCTTCTTGGAACCCGGACGTAAATAGGGTTGTCTGTATTTGCTACTCTCGCCTGGCATGCAAGTCGGTGCGTATCGTCCTGTATAAATTTATTTTCTAACTCGGTTCTTTCCGAGAGTGCTCCGGGGGCGCACTCGACCTCGACCAGGCACTCACCACACTTCCCCTCACCACCGCATGAGCAATTTATGTCTATTCCCAACTCCTGCAAATAGGAAAGAATGGTTCTTCCCTCGACGAGTTTTGCTTCTTTTCCGTACTCCGTGAATATGATGTTCATGATCGCATTATCTTAAACATAAAGAGTTTACCACCATAAATTAAAAGAAAAAATATATCTGTAATTATAAAAGTGATAAAAATGGGCGTGAATGTTGGTAGAAAGCTGAAGGATGCGGGGAAACAATGGGTAATCGAGGACGCCGAAAAGGAGGGTGTTTACTGGCCTACGGAACGAATGAAGGAAAAAGCGTATTTCCGCGATGAGAAAATCTATGCTGAAGCGAGTAAAGACGCAAAAGGTTTTTGGGCGAAACAGGCGAGGGCGTCCATTGACTGGTTTGACGAATGGGATGTGGATAAGGTAGTAGAGTTAGAACCTCCGTATTTCAACTGGTTTGTAGGAAATAAGACAAATTTATCATATAACTGCATTGACCGGCATCTGGAGGAAAACAGGAATAAAGCAGCGCTTATCTGGGTGCCTGAACCTGTGGATGAAGCCAAACAAGTCCTGACGTACATGGATCTGTACAGAGAAGTGAACAAGTGTGCAAACGTTTTAAAAGGTCTCGGAGTAAAGAAAGGGAGCCCCGTGACCATCTGGATGCCGATGATTCCTGAGACTGCAATAGTTGCTTTAGCCTGCCAGCGAATAGGAGCATGGCACTCAATCGTGTACACCGCATTTGCACCTCACGCGGTGCAGGAAAGGATGGAGAATGCAGAATCAAAAATTCTTATCACCGTTGATGGGTTCTACCGACGTGGAAAACAGATACAGTTAAAAAAGCGAATAGATGAAGCGCAGGTTCTGGAGAAGGCAGGTGCAGAGAACTGTGTGGTGGTAAGGAGACTGAATAGCGAGGTCGAAATGAAAGAAGGCAGAGACTTTTATTACGATGAACTGATGAAGGGTGTAGAAGCCTATTGTGACCCGGAAATCATTACATCTGACGATTATGGGTTTTTGCTCTACACTTCCGGGACGACGGGCAAACCAAAGGGAGTTATGCACTCCTGCGGTGCTTATAGTGTTGGCGTGGCGTTGACAATGAAACTTGTCTTCGACTTGCACCCCGAGGACCTCTTCTGGTCAACGGCGGATATAGGCTGGATAACGGGGCATTCGTATGCCTTATACGGCCCTTTACTTGTTGGTGCAACGTCATTATGGTATGAGGGCGCTCCGGATTATCCTGATGCGGCAAGATGGTGGGAACTGATAGAGAAATATGGCGTTACCATATTTTATACGGCGCCGACAGCAATAAGAGCGTTACGAGCCGCAGGCGATAAATGGGTTGAAGGACGCGACTTCTCCTCTTTAAGACTTTTGGCTTCCGTCGGTGAACCAATTGACCCGGATACGTGGAAATGGTTCTTCGAGAAGATAGGAGAACGTCGCTGCGCATTGATAGATACATACTGGCAAACCGAAACGGGTGGAATAATCCTGTCTTCACTCCCCGGGATAGGCCCGTTCGTTCCCGGTGTAGCCGGTCCTGCACTTCCGGGTGTGCATTGCGACGTCCTGGATGAGACGGGTAAGGCGGTGAACCCCGGGGAATCGGGGTATCTCGTGGTAAAAACCCCGTTTGCACCTTCTATGCTTCGTGGGATGTACAAGAAGCCGGAGAAATATGTGGAAGAGTACTGGAGTGAATACGGCGCGGGAATATATTTTGCAGGCGATGGCGGAATAAAAACGGGTCTGGAAATAGGAGGTCAGCCTCTGATAAAGATTACCGGGCGGATTGACGATGTCATGGAGGTCGCAGGACACAGAATAGGCACTGCTGAGATAGAGGATGCGGTAAGCGACTTGGATGAGGTAGTGGAAGTTGCAGTGGTAGGGAAACCGGATGCGATAAAAGGAGAGGTGCCTGCTCTTTTCGTGGTGCTGAAAAGTGGCGTCAAAGTGCCCAAAGCCCAGATGGATAGGGAAATAGTGAAAGCAGTGAGGGAGAAAGTAGGTCCGGTAGCAACTCCGGAAGTCGCTTATTATGTTGCTGACGTGCCAAAGACAGAGAGTGGAAAAATAATAAGACGGTTTCTAAAAGGTCTTGTTCGTGATGAAGCACTCGGAGACATGACCACCGCACAGAACCCCAAATGTCTGAAAGAGCTCGCAGAGGTCACAAAATATCGCGGTCCACAAAAGATACAAGGGTATAAGGCAGAAGGCGGAAGGCACAGTCGAATTTTCTAGTGAAATTGCTAAATCCTTAAATTTCACCGCAGAGCACACAGAAGATAGCGGTTTAGAGGCTTGGATGTTTAGCTAACGAACTGAACCGCTAATAAACTAAACCTCTAATTTCGCGCTCTCCGCGGTGATAAATCACTACGTTATTTCATTGCTGGCTCTGCCTCAATCTCAACTTCTTCCCTTCCTATTACCGTGCCCTTTACATACCGTGAGATCGCCACGCCTATAAGTGATAGGATAATCGCACCCAGTATGGATAAGAAGAGGTATAGATAGCCCAGAAGGTGATTGTTTCCCGCTAACAAGATTACACATTCGCTCCCACCCCACAGAATTAGTCCAGAGGCAATTACCGAGAATAATATAGCCCACTGCCTGACTATTTTTTCCCCTTCTATGAGCATATTCATCATCTTCCCAAGCAGAGGTGCGAGTGCAGCCCCTACATACCACCCTATCGCTCCCTTGATGTAGTACACCATATCCACTAATATACTCTCATTTGTTTCGGGCATTTCCATAATACCCTGAAAACTGCCAGCTAGGAGCAGTACAAGGGCGCAGATGTAAGTGACAAACGAGATTTTACCGCTGTATAACGCCTGCTTCACGTCCTCAATGAACTCCACCATAACATTCTCACG
>JAYEII010000157.1:4714-18476 GCA_034660015.1 Methanobacteriota archaeon
CCATAATACCCTGAAAACTGCCAGCTAGGAGCAGTACAAGGGCGCAGATGTAAGTGACAAACGAGATTTTACCGCTGTATAACGCCTGCTTCACGTCCTCAATGAACTCCACCATAACATTCTCACGGCCTAATCCCTTGAGCAGTATGTAAATACCCAAAAATGCCAATATTATACCCACCGCTTTGTCGGATAGGTTAAACACTAAAGAAAGAGCTAACAGGAGCAAAATAATACCCACAGGTGGCAAGAAAGTACGTGAAAACTTCGGGTCCTCGAATAATCGCTTTATCAGATAAAAAGTGCTTTCCAGTTTCTCACTCTGCTTCACCACTACTCGCCTCACCGAATCTATCTTCACTCGAGACCCCAGTATTGGAATAATCCATTCGTCCTCGGCACCGTCACTCACGAGAATCGCGGATTCAACCGCGGTTTTTGACAGAACCCCCTCTAATTCTTCACCTATTTTTCTATCTGCATCTACACCCGCGTTTTTATCACCTGCGATTAAAACGATTTCCACACCGGCATTTTCTTCCGTTGACTTCAACTGTTCGCACAGTCTTATTGCTTCAAAAATTGCATTTACATCCGAATCCTCGGGGTCTGCAAGTGCTAACTTTGTCGCTGCCGATAGACTCGCCGCTTTACCTATAATAGGCGTCTTTAACCCCGCTTTCTCCCCTATGTCGTTATCCCTGTCTACACAAATAACAAGCGTCTTAATTTCGGATCTTACCTTTCTGTTCATCTAATATTTTAGTTCTCACTTTAATTATATAAACTTTCTTCCTTTCTTACTTACTTATAACGTATTTATTATATATCTGCGTATTATAGGCCGAAACAAGAAAATAAATTATTGACACAGATTAACGCAGATTAACACAGATGATAAAAGTCAACCCGGTCAAACTTAAATAAATCCGCGTAAATCAGTGTCTTAAATATAAGGAAGCTATACTTTATATATACAACGAGATAAAAATATCAGCGGGGTAGGGTAGTTAGGAGATCCCGTCGGGCTCATAACCCGGAGATCGATGGTTCGAATCCATCCCCCGCTATTCCAACACTTTTTCTTTTTAGAAAACACTTTCTTTCTACAAGAAAGAACCTGTGCTAAGAAAGAAATTTCTTTGGTAAAGCCTTCTTTTTGAAAGAAAGGTTTGTGCTAAAAGAAAAAGACACAAAATGATAATTAACGCCGACCTGCATATCCATTCACATTATTCAGCGGCTACTTCTCCTCGTATGGATTTACCCACGCTGGCGAAAGAAGGTACAAGAAAAGGGATACAGCTGCTCGGCACCGGTGATTGTTTACATCCGAAATGGTTAAAAGGGATAAAAGAGCTGGAGGAAAGGAACGGGATTTTTTACTTTACGGGTAAAGACAAGGGCAAAGGTAAAAGCAAGAATACAAACACTAATTTTGTGCTCACGGTGGAAGTAGAAGATATGAGAAGAGTGCATCATTTGCTCATACTGCCTGCCATCGCGAAGGCGGAGGAATTATACGAGTCGTTCAGCTCTTATTCGCGGGACATTGATTCGAATGGCAGACCTTCGCTGAGACTGCGTGGCGATGAAATAGCAGAACATGCAAAGGATGCAGAAGCTCTTATAGGTCCCTGTCATGCGTTTACGCCCTGGACTGCTTTATACGCATACCATAATTCGCTGCAGGAGTGCTACGGCGATATGGTAGGATACGTTTCATTTGTGGAGCTGGGTTTGAGTGCGGATTCGTCCTATGCGGATAGAATAGAAGAGTTAAGAGCGCTTACGTTTTTGACTAACTCGGATGCGCATTCGCCTTACCCTATTCGGCTGGCGAGAGAGTTCAACCGGTTTCAAGTGGAGGACACGAGTTTTGACGAGTTGAAAGCAGCAATAGAGCGAAAAAGAGGCAGAAAGCCCGTGCTTAACGTGGGTGTGCCGCCAGCGGAGGGTAAGTATAACGAAAGTGCATGTATCAGATGCTATAAGCATTATTCGCTCACCGAGGCGGTAATAAGAAAATGGAGATGTGACTGCGGCGGTTTGATAAAGAAAGGTGTGCGTGACCGGGTAAATGAACTTGCGAATTGCGACGGCACGCATCCCGAACACCGACCCCCTTATTTGCATTTGATACCGCTGGCTGAGATAATCGGATTGGCATTGCATAAGTCCACGAGTTCAAAAGCCGTGAATAAGGTATGGGAATCGCTATTAGCGGAATTTGGCACCGAAGTTAACGTTTTAGTGGATGCTCCGATGGACGATTTCCATACTAATACTGCTAATTTCAACCTGGATGCCCGTGTAATAGAGGCGATAAAAGCGTTTAGAGAAGGGGAAATACGGGTAATACCTGGTGGCGGGGGTAAATATGGGGTTATCGAGTTAAAACCGAAAGGAAATGAAGAAGGAAGAGAAAAAGACGAAGGGATAGTGGTAGAGGGAGACACAGAGAGAGGACAAAAGGGGCAGCTTTCTCTGTGCGATTTTTGAGTGTTTTCTCATTCTAAAGGTTTTGGGGTGGAATTGCGTATAACGTTTCCAGCATATACGACGTTGCGACCGAAAGGGAGCAATGTCCCGAAGGGCAAGGGCGTCAGCCCACAGCGTATATGCTGTGTTACGAGAAGTGAGACAGATATTATTAAAACCATTCCGTCAGTTTAGAGTTCCCCTTATCTTTCTCTTTACTTTTCACCTCTTCTACCCATTTATCTGATTCCACTTTGGTGTATCCCAGAAACGCCGCATTTTCATCGCGTTTTTCAAATCGTGTGTATGCCTTTTTCTTGTTCATGTTTGCATAGCAATAAATACATCCATGCGGGCAGGTATCATAAGTTCCAATATCTGTACTAACTGTACACCCGCACTCTTTTCTCGTTGGCTTTTCACTATATTTGGAACCATTCTGGTAGAACAATTCCTCGATGATCTTTCCATCAATACAATGTGCTTTTCCGATTTTTGGACCGAGCAGATAATCGCCACAACACGTAAGCATCTCAATTCCATATCGACCTGCGATCTCTGCCAATTCATTCGCAAGCTTAATTCTTAAATTGTTATCGGGGTCAATAATTTTTACACCATTTTCTCTCTGAAATTTATCAAAATTTCTCTTCACTTTTCCGTATTGGATTGCATAACTAAAATAACATCGCTCGACATATCCTTCAAGCGTAGATGCGATATTCTCAAAATTTTTAATGTGAAAATCGTAATCCGTAATATCTGAAATAATAATGGGGTCGTATCGCCAATTTATGTGCTTTGGTGAATACATACGACTCATTTTTTTTAAGGCATCGATTGCAATCTCTTTTTCTACTAAATTGCATTCAAAGATATTTGGTAATCCGGTAATCGTGTAATTGAAATAGAATTTATAGCCCATATCTTCAATAATCTTCAATTTTTCGATGAACGGTTCGTAATTCTTTGACCAGAAAACAAAGCATATAACGTCCTCCGGTTTCAGAGATACGATATATTTCTGTCCTCCAAACGGATTAATATAGCCCGCAAAGCCTTCTTTCAATCTGTTCATAAACCAGTCTCCGTAAAATGCTGGAATATCTGTTCTACGAGATACCGAAATAATTTTTTTCATCTTAACTCCAACAATAATGATTTTGAATTAATATATGGTGAATACTTAGGATTATCTATATCTGTTTTGTAAAATTTACAATACCTTATCTCTGGAACATTAATTTTAAACCAATTAATTGGAGATACTGTTTTTATTATTCTTAAGTCCTTAAAACCCATCTTTCCTATTCTAGATAAATACGTAGGGCTATAAAAATACTGTTGCGAGGAGCTTTCTATGATTGTCAGTATAACTTGCTTACTATAACGTAACACATTAACAATAAATTTTCCTAATATGTCATTAACTTGTTTAAATGTTCGACCTTTACCAATCGCAGAAATAGAATTTGCCATTATTATCCAATTATAACCTCTTCTAAACACTGACTCATCATTCATGAAATTATCTTCAAATAGTTTGTATTTTAAGTTATTAACGATTTGTACAAATTCATTAGTATTTGTAGCTTTAAATATGTTTATCATATCATTAAAGCCCTCAGATGGCTCAACTGTGGTTATCTTAAATTTGTGTTTGTAGCTGAAAATAAAAAACCTACAAAATGCGAGTGGTACCGTAGCGGGACCACTACCAAGGTCCATAATACTGATAGTATCCGTAAAAAACTCTCTGGATGCATCTATTACACGGTTCAAAACATATTCGATCTGCGGTAGATGTAACGGTACATATTCTTGCAGATATTGTATACAATCCTGTCCTTCGAAGATGCGATACTCGGAACCGTCAAAAAAATCATCCCCTATATAATGATCACTAAACCTCCCTTGACCCATTTTTTCTATGATATTATGTACATTTTCATTACAAAAGCCATAAATGCCATTTATATTTTTGCATGACATATCCATTTTATTGCCTCTATTTTATATAACGGAGGTATATCCGCAATACTTCGTATATCCTTCCCTTTTGGCCGTATATCTGAAGTACTTCGTATATACATCCCTCTGGATGAAATCCTTTTCCTCTCCCAAACGTTCACCAACCATCCCTTTACTCCTACAAGTTCCCTAATCACATCCAAGTATTTTATATGGATAACCCCCTTTTTACTTAAAAACATGAACCCGAGATTGTTTTTACGAGAAGAGAGGTGAGTAAATAGATTGTTGAGTCAGGAGTCAGGAGTAGCGATTGGCGTTCTTGTCCTAATAGGATGTTTTGTAGCCTTTTTCTATCTGACGCGCCTTTTTGTGAGTGGTTTGGGCTCTCTCGCTAAACGATTCAACGTGCCTGAATCAGTTGCGGGTGCTTCGGTAGCCGCAATGGTGAGCAGTGCGCCAGAAATGGGGACTTCGATATTTTCGGTTGTCGAAGGGCATCCTGACATTGGTATGGGAACGATTGTTGGCTCGGCAATATTTAATATCTCATTATTGATTGCCGTCTCACTCTGGGTAAAAAAATGCGTGCTCGATGAGAAAGTGCTCAAAAGGGATGGTCTCTATTACCTGCTCGTCGTGGCGGTTACGATAGCAGCGATTAGGGATGGGGTTTTAACACGTTGGGAGGCGCTAACATGGTTCTTGCTTTATGTGGTCTATTTCATCTGGCTTTTCAAGGATGCAATCGCGGGAAAGTTCGTGCCCAAAGAGGATTTCAAATACGTACCAACAAGCCGCGCAATTGCTTATACGTGCATAGGGATTGTAGGTATTGCGTTGAGTGCGGATATAATGGTGAACTCCGCGGTTTTTGTTACGGGTTCTTTAGGGTGGTTATCGGAAGCACTTTTCAGCTTGATTATCATCGCGATAGCAACTTCAATTCCCGACCTTTTCGTGTCTGTGGAAGCAGCGCGAAAGGGTATGGGGAGCTTAGCGGTTTCAAACGCAGTTGGAAGCAATATATTCGATATTCTGGTTGGGATAGGTTTGCCTTTTAGTTTCGTAGTCGCAACGCCTGTTTATGGCAACATCGGGCTATCAGCCATCTACCTTTTAGTATCGGTGTTCGTCTTCCTGGGCGTAATTATGCTCAGAAAAAGTCTGGGCAAAAAAGAGGCGTGCGTACTGGCTGCTGTTTACCTCAGCTATATTTTTATCGTGATTCTATGCTAAGTTATATGCACTAAACTTTAATTAACTCTTGTGCGTAAAATTAATTTGAGTTGGGCCGGTAGCTCAGAAAGGTAGAGCAGCAGGCTCTTAACCTGCCCGTCGAGGGTTCAAATCCCTCCCGGCTCGCTGATACCGTAAAATGAAACAAGACTATTACGATGTAGTCATCGTAGGAGCAGGACCTGCAGGACTATTTGCCGCGAACGAATTAAAGGATAAAGCGAAGAGAGTCCTGATAATAGAGAAGGGCAAGGACGTAGAAGAGAGACATTGCCCGGTAGAAGAGTTTGGTAATTGTATTAACTGTGCGCAGTGCAACATAATGTGCGGAGTGGGCGGTGCAGGGACGTTTTCCGATGGCACGCTAAATATCCGACCTGACGTAGGTGGTGACCTCACCGAATTCTGCGATTATAAAACCGCGTGGCAGCTTGTGGACGAAGTAGACCGCGTGTTTCTTAAGCATGGCATGCCCGATAAGCTGTATAAAGGCAATGCAGAGGATGTAGAGGAATTGAAACGGCGAGCAGCTTCGGTTGGTGCTAGCTTCGTAGAGATAAATCAACGGCATATAGGCTCGGACAAAACGAAAAAAGTGATAAAATCGTTTAAGAATGATTTGACGGAACATGGCATTGAGTTTATGCTGAATACGAGCGTTGCTGACTTTATTATGGATGAGGAGGAAGAAGAAGAAGGCGTAAAGGTAAAAGTGTGCAGAGGCGTGATAACGGATAAAGGAGATGAAATAAGGAGCGAATGCACAATAGTAGCGCCTGGCAGGATAGGTGCCTCATGGGTCGAGCAGATGCTAAAGAAGCACGGAATAGAAGCGGAATATGCAGGTATAGATGTTGGTGTACGTGTAGAAGTGCTTGCGATAACCATGAATCCCGTGACTAAAATAAACCGCGACCCGAAGTTTCACATAAGAACGAAACGTTATGACGATTTTGCAAGGACGTTCTGCACGAACGAGCGAGGATTTATAGTTAAGGAAGTATATGACAATTTTATAGGCGTAAACGGGCATTCGATGAAAACAAAAAAGTCGGAGAACACTAATTTCGCTTTCCTCGTGAGAGTAGAGCTTACAAAACCGGTTGAAAATACCACCAGGTATGGGCGGTCAATAGCAAAGTTAGCGACCACAATCGGCGGTGGAAAGCCGATAGTACAGCGAATGGGCGACTTGAGACGAGGGAGAAGGTCAACATGGAGCGGGATAGAGCGGAACTTAGTGAGAAACACGCTGATGGACGTTACTCCGGGCGATATTTCTATGGCGCTGCCGCACCGAATCATGATGGACATCATAGAAGGGTTGGAGAAGCTGAATGAGATTATACCCGGTGTTATGTCGGATTCAACTCTGCTTTATGCCCCCGAGATAAAGTTCTATGCAATGCGGATAAAAGTGGACGGGAACATGGAGACGTCGGTGAACAACCTCTTTGCCGCGGGTGACGGTGCGGGTCTGTCACGGGACATAGTTAATGCAGCAGCTACGGGCATGCTTGCGGCGAGGGGTGTGATGAAGAAGCGCGAATAGAGGATTAAGAAACTAGAAAATAAATTGTTGACACAGATTAACGCAGATTCACACAGATGGAAAAATCAAAGCAATTAAAGATAGCCCAGCTAGTCAAGCCCAGCAAGAGAAAGAAAAAATCCGTGTAAATCTGTGTCTTAAACAGAAGGAAGTCATACTTTGTATACAATGAAAATAATAACATTGGGTTTCTTGCTCGTGTTCATAGGAATTCTGGTCATCCTTGCAGGAATAGTTAGCATGGCTTACCAAACCTGGAAGACCGGAGGTGAGGGCGTGGAAAAGCCAGAAACAGGTGTGCGAGGCGGTGGCGTCATTATGATCGGTCCGATACCCATTATATTTGGCTCTGACGTTACTACATTGAAACCCATAATGATTTTAGCAGTGGTGTTGATGATAATTGCAGTTATTCTCTTTTTTCTTCCACTGAGGATGTTGTAGCTCCGGCCAGACCACACCGCACTGAAGTACGGTGCATCCACGGGGGCCGTAGATTTATCTCCTAACTCTCACACGTGGATACATATTTATATCTTCGAGTATTTCAGCAAGAACAACGTTATATTTTTTAACTGCTTCTTCCATTTTTTGGTTTGCCTTTATTATCCTCTTCGCTCTTTTGATGGTTTTTTTATCATCAACTATTGGTTGGAGTAGGTCTCTTATCTTTTCCAATTCCTCTCTTGATTCGGCTTGACCCATAAGTTCTCCAGGTCCCTTCACCTTTAGCGCGAATAGTTCATCTGAAGCTTCTGGCGGTCTAACATAAATCTCGCATGACCAATTTTCGTCCTCACACCTAATCATATAACTTATAATTATAGATGATAGAGCAGTACTACTGTAAATGTATTCTCTTGATCCATATACAATTTTTCCATTAGAATCAAGATATGTACCATCCCATATCTCTAAATTAGTTTCTTTGAGTATCAAATCAATACGAAAGGCCAATAATTTATGAGCTGCCCCAACCAATTTATTAAATTTGTTTGTCGCTTTTTCTGCTTTTTTGTAAAGCCCCCATCTTCTGGGATGTATAAGACGTTTAAATTGCCAATCCATCTCTCTTTTAAAATAATGCCATTCTTTGTGGTCTTGTTGGGTGTACTTTAAGCTTACCGTGGGTGGAGAAAATTTAACACTCCATCTATTGATACATAATTTAATATTATCTGATTCCAACAAATCAGGACATAATTTTTGTTGGAAACGTTTATAATACCAATCTTTGACTTTTTTAAAAGCAATCACCGCCGAGGATATAATTACTAATATTCCTAAAATTTCCTTTATACCCATATCTGAGATGGGGAGCACCATATCTTTCGTTATACCCATTAGATTTGTAGCATTTAGTACCATGAGTTATACCCAGCCCTATACTGAGGTACGTAACTTCATTCATATTATTAATTCCTCCTGTTGAAGTTACGAACCTCGGATTAGAAATCCGAAAGGCATTAAAGCAGATGCTCGAAATAATCGGTGTCATCGGATTGTTTTGGCTTCGTTAACAGGCTCCAGCCACCCCATATACCTCGCCTCTTTTGCATTCACCACGTCAAAGAACTTTTTTTGGATTACGCCTGTTACTTCGCCTCGTTTACCTTCCCCTATCGTTACATTGTCTATCTCACGTATTGGCGACACCTCTGCGGCAGTCCCGGTAAAAAAGGCTTCATCCGCAGTCAACAGTTCTTCCTTCGTTATGGGCTGCTCTATCACTTCGTAACCAATATCCTGTGCAAGTTCAATTACCGAATCACGGGTGATACCGGGCAAAATAGAAGATTCAGCCGCAGGTGTGTACAGAGTTGCATTTTTAACTGCGAATATGTTCTCACCCGGACCTTCTGCCACGTGTCCATTAGTATCGAGCATTATCGCCTCGTCAAACCCCCTTTCTTTTGCGTCCAGCACGGCTAACAGCGAATTAAGGTAATGCCCCGTGGCTTTTGCCGTAACGGGCAGTGTATTAGGGTCTATTCTACGCCATGAGGAGAAAGTGCATCTTATACCGTTCTCTAACGCCTCCTCGCCGAGATAAGTGCCCCACCGCCATGCTGCGATTGCACAATTCACCGGGCAGCCTTCCGGGTTCACACCTAAGTGATGGTAACCATAGAAAGCGATTGGTCTTATATAGCACGCATCAAGCCCGTTTATACGAACTGTTTCTTTTATCGCAGTTTTAAACTCGTCTTTCGGGTACGGTATTTGCAGCTTATACAACTCCGCTGATCGATACATCCGGTCCACATGTTCATTCAGCCGGAAAATAAACGAACCTTTATCCGTGGCATAGCATCTTATCCCCTCGAAAACGCCGGACCCGTAATGCAAACCATGCGCGAGAACGTGCACTTTCGCTTCCTTCCAGTCCACAAACACCCCGTTATACCATATTTTCCCCTCTTCCGGCAGCCTCTCTTTATCCACCATTGGTATCACCTTAAAGATTACATTTATATTTAAGTATTTTATCCTATTTTTTATTTTATGTGATGAGAGACATCAGAAAGAGTGAAATAATCGAGCTTCAGTTTCAGGGTAGGGTATTAAACTGGTTAAAAGAAATTATTGCAAAAGAAAAGCTTCATTTTGATGTAGACCAAGAAGTGCCCATAAGAACAGATGGGAAGCTACTACGTGCCGACCTCGTTATTTGGGAAGATAAAAGCAGAACAAAAACAGCATGCATTATTGAATTGAAAAGACCGGAATATAATGGCTATTCACTTGAGCTTACCGATAATGCGATGAGGAAAGCCAATTTCTTGGGTTCTCCTTTCTTTGCCACCTGGAACGTAAACGAGTTTGTTTTGTGGGAGACATTCGAGGAAGGCACTCCCCTTTTGGATAGAAGGAGATGGCATAAAGATGTTGTTGCGATAAAGTGGATAGATGAAGTAAAAAGAAGAGCGGTTGAAGAAAAGCTGAAGAAATTTTTGAGGGAATTTCTCACAAAAGATTTCGTTGAAATCTGCTACGTGAAGAAGGAAGTCCCGACATTACCTCTGGACCGCATCTTCATAGACAGGTTGAAATCAGCAGTAAATAGTTTTTATATCCGCATTTCGGAGGACTTGCAGGAGGAATATCAAAAGAGAGAAGATTTCAAGCAGCGGTTGAATGATTGGTTTAGGGAACAGAAATGGGTTTTTGAAGGGAAGGAGGAAGATTTTGACCGCGTTGCGAGATTGAGCGTTCTCCTACTTATTGCGAAGGTAGTATTCTACAATTTCCTTAAAATGCGTGCTTCTGGTTTCGAGCTTCCACCGATAAACATCCCGACAGAAGACGCAAATAGGTTCAAGACCATACTTTACGAATATTTCGAGCGGTGTTTTGGCTATGCTGATCTTTTCAAGCGAGAGTTTATAGATGACCTCCCTTTTCCGGATGACGTAGGCGTGATAAGGCAATTGAAGGGATTTATAAAGGAAATGGAACTTTATGACTTCTCAAAAATAGGCTATGAGGTTCTGGGGTCCATTTTTGAGAATCTGATCCCTGATGATGAGAGGCATCGGTTCGGGCAGCATTTCACGAGGTCAGATGTTGTAGACCTAATAATAGGTTTTTGTGTGAAGACCGGTGATGAGAAGGTCTTAGACCCTGCATGTGGTGCGGGGACATTTCTAACGAGAGCGTATCTCAGGAAAAAGAAGAAAAAAAGTGATAAGGGGACTGGAGAGATATTACGCGAGCTAAAAGGTGTGGACATAGCGGAGTTCGGGTGCTATCTTACGAGAATGAACCTTGCAATAAAAGACATCTTCGGTGGGTTCCGTTCGAATGTGGAAAATACCGATTTCTTTGATTTGATTCCAAGCGAGAATGAAAAATTCGATGCAGTGGTTACAAACCCACCTTACACGAGACAGGAAGAGTTTGAACAGACCTTTTCGAAAGATTATAAGGCAAAATTGAAAAAGATAGCGAAGGAAGAAGGTGGGATAGAAGTAGGGAAGAGGATGAGCATTTACGGCTATTTCTTCTTTCACGCAGCCAGATTTCTGAACGAAAAAGGGAAGGTGGGGTTTATCACTTCCAATTCTTGGCTTGATGTTGATTACGGCAAATATCTGCAGGAGTTCTTTCTGAAAAACTTCAAAATCGTTGCGATTATTGAAAGCAAAGTGGAGAGATGGTTTGAATATGCGGATGTCAACACCTGCATCATTATTCTTGAGAAATGCAGGGGTGAGAGCCGAAGGAAAAAGAACCTGGTTAAGTTCGTTCAACTGAATAAGCCGTTAAAAGATTTTATAGACCTGCAAAATGAAGGGGAGAGGTGGAAAAGCATTAATAAGCTCGTCAGGTTCATTGAGAATAAAAAGAAATATTTTGAAGACGAAAGAATCAGGATTTATCCGGTAGAGCAAGAGAAATTATGGGAAGAAGGGTTTGATGAAGCTTCAGGAAAATACGAGGGTTCAAAATGGGGGAAATATTTGAGGGCGCCTGAAATTTTCTTCAAGATTTTGGAGAAAGGAAAAGACCTGTTTGTTCCGTTAACAGAAGTTGCAGATGTTAGATTTGGAATAAAAACAGGAGCAAATGAGTTCTTTTACCTAACGGAAGAGAATATAAAGAAGTGGGGAATTGAGAAAGAATTTTTGCAGCCAATCATCTTCACGTTAAAAGAGGTGGAGGGATATTCTGTTGATAAAAACAACTTGAAATTCAAAGTTCTGATTTGCCACAAACAGAAAGAAGAACTGAAAGGAACAAACGTTTTGAAATATATTGAATATGGGGAAGAGCGAGGGCGAGAATTTCAAAAGAGACCTACCTGTGGTTCACGTTCTCCCTGGTATGCTCTTGGTAAAGGTTGGAATTACGCACCTTTAATTTTCCCTGCGAAAGTAGGAGAAAGAATGCCTGTCTTTCTTAATGATGATGTGTTCGAGGATAAGAAGCTCTATGGAGTTACACCAAAGAATAAAGGGGATACGGTACTTCTTGGAGCGTTCCTGAACTCCACCGTGTCAAGATTGATTGTAGAACATACTTGCAGGCAATTAACGGGGGCTCAAGCAATTGCAGACATTGATGTGGTAGTCGTGGAACATTTAGGTATTCCAAATCCATCGGAGTTATCCAAAAAGATAAGGGCAAAACTCGAAAATTCTTTCCGTGAATTATCCGAAACCAGTTGTGATTCTATTTTTGAAGAAATCGGGGCGAACTCGCCGGAAGAAATTTCTTTAGACAAAGTAAAAACAGACCGAAGAGAACTCGATGAAATAGTGATGGACAAAATATTGGGCTTAACAGAAGAGGAGCAATTAGAAGTTTACAAAGCAGTTGTTGATTTGGTTAAGTCGAGGCTTGAAAAAGCCGGAAGCGTTCCAAAGCAAGCGAAGAAAAAAGGAGTGGATATAAGGGCTTTAGCAGAAGGTATTTTGCGTGAAATTGATATAAGCGAACTGAAGAAGTTTCCGGGTGATTATATTGGAGGAGAAGAGTGTAGAGAGATTGAAGTTTCTAAAGGCAAGCCCGAAGTTGGCTCGGATTTGCATGGCTTCTTCGTGAAGATAGGCGATGCGAGAATCGAGTGCGGTTCGCAAGAGGAGGCGAAATATATTGAGTATGCGGTACTGAATGGGAATACGAGGATACGGATTCCGAAGGATGAAAGAGGGATTAAAAAGACGGTTGAAAGTTATGGGTCGGCTTATAATAAGCTCAAAGGGGATGTTTCGGCATACATGAAGAGAGCAATTCAGAATAATAAAATAAGGGAGCGGGTGGAGGCGGTGGTTTGGGAGAAGATAAAAATTAAAGCGTATTTATAGAGAGCATATTGTAGATTACAGAGGAGGTAGCAAGAGAAGGTGGGAATAACCCGAGGAGTAAAAATAGAGAAGGAAAGTAAATTGGTTCCGTTAGCGGTAATAACAGTGGCTTTAGCAGGTCTTCTTATAAGTATCGTAGCTGCTCGTGCCTCTTTTCCTGTTTATCTTTATTATGGGGCTGTTATATCTCTCCTTCTCGCTATTTTTGCTCTTCTCATATGCGGGTTTTTAGCACCTCCAATTTATAATTCTCTCAAAAAGAGAAGAGAAACGAGAAGACTTAATGTTCTTGCAAAGAAACATTTCAAGCAGTTTAAAGACTTTACAGAAAGATTTGGTGAATTTGTGGACCAAGGCAGGAGGGATAATATCCCTTATGCCTTAATGGATTTAAAGAGTTCTCAGGTATTTAGAGGTGTATCGTATCTAACAACTGGAGACTTTTATAATCTCTTTAATTGTTACAAAGAAAGACTTAAGCGTTTTGACAGAACCAAAGAAGACTTTTCGCTTCTT
Organism: Methanobacteriota archaeon; assembly: GCA_034660015.1. Lineage (GTDB taxonomy): Archaea > Halobacteriota > Syntropharchaeia > Alkanophagales > Methanospirareceae > QEXZ01. Next base: position 18,284 of record JAYEII010000157.1, read on the forward strand.
GTAAACGAATTTGATTCAATTTTGGATATATACAACGTGCACTGCATTTGTAATCCAGTAAGAGAAATTAGAATAATAGGTCGGGATAAAGTTGATGAACGCATTAAAGAAGAGTATAAAAAGCAAAAAGGAGCGTATGAGCGATTTATAGGAAACTACATTGATTTCGGGAAAAAGCTAAACAAAGAATTTT
>JAYEII010000158.1:0-3817 GCA_034660015.1 Methanobacteriota archaeon
CCTGAAACCGCTATGACTGCTTTCCCCTCTCCTATTGTCTCTTTTACCTCATCTACCTGTCTTTCTATAAATTTCTCTGGCTCAAACATTTTTTACACTTTTACCTCCTCAGTCAATACTTCGCTGTCTGCTATTCGGTTTATAAATCTAGGATTAATTATAAAGATTAACGAATATTATTAACTAATACAACAAAAAAGACCATGCGATGCCCGACAGAAATAGCATAATAGAAAAGAGGGAAGCAGAGAAGGAAAAAGACAAAGTAGTAGTGCTCGATTTTGGGGGGCAATATAGCCATCTCATCGTGAGAAGGTGTAGAGAATTAGGCGTTTATACGGAACTTCTCCCGTATGATGTCCCCATAGAGGAGCTTAAACGAGGAACACAAGTAGAGGAAGGAACAGGTAAGATTAAAGGGATTATCCTTTCCGGCAGTCCTTTTAGCGTCCACGAACCTAACAGTCCAAAATGCAGTTCCGAGATAGTTGATTTGAACATCCCCATTCTCGGAATTTGCTATGGTGCACAGTTGATTGCGTATGTAAATGGTGGAGTGGCAGGAGATGGTAGGAAGAGCGAATTTGGAAGAACAGAGTTGCTCTTTGAAGATTCTGACCTGTTTGACGGGTTAACTGAGCGTGGAAGCGAGAGCGGAAGGATAAACGTGTGGATGTCGCACGGTGACATGATAGAGCGGTTGGCTAGTGCGGATATAATAGGCTATACGATGAATTCACCTGTTGCGGCATTTCGCATTTCCATAAGCCCTTACAGGGCTTGCGGGGTCGTGGGGCAGAGCCCCACAATATATGGCGTTCAATTCCACCCAGAGGTTCACCATACGGATAAGGGCAAAAAAATTCTGTGGAATTTCCTATATAAAATATGCGGCTGCGAGCGAAATTGGACGATAGAATCATTTGTTAGAGATAAGATAGAAGAGATAAAGAGTGCGGTAGGTAATGATGGAAGAGTGATATGTGGACTCAGTGGTGGAATAGACTCTTCTACTACGGCATTGCTCATCAATAAAGCCGTAGGTGATAGACTCACGTGCATCTTCGTTGACAATGGACTACTGCGAAAAGAAGAAAAAGAAGCGGTTATAAACACGTTCGAAAATAACTTCAAGATGAGAATGGTGTTTGTAGATGCGAAAGAGCGATTTCTGGAAAGATTGCGGGGCGTTAAGGACGCCGAAGCGAAGCGAAAGGTAATAGGCGAACTGTTCATAAATATCTTTGAGGAAGAGGCTTCGAAACTTGGTAACGTGGATTTCCTCGCTCAGGGCACCATATATCCGGATAGAATAGAGAGTGCGGGTGCGAGTTCAAGGAACGCGTCAAGAATCAAATCGCATCATAACGTGGGTGGGCTTCCAGAGAAGTTGGGGCTCAAGTTGATAGAGCCAATCAATGATTTGTATAAGGATGAAGTGCGGGAAGTGGCGAAGGAACTTGGTATGCCTTCGCAGATACTGAATCAGCATCCTTTCCCTGGTCCAGGTCTCGCAGCTCGTATAATAGGAGAAGTTACAGAAGATAAACTGAGGATATGTCGTGAAGCATCGCATGTGGTCGAGGAGGAATTGAAGCGGAGCGGGTGGTATGGCAAAGTGTGGCAGGCGTTTGCAATGGTGGGTGATGACGTCGCTACCGGCGTACTCGGAGATGCGAGAAGCTTAGGTAGAATCGTTACGATAAGGGTGGTAGAGTCTAAGGAGGCAATGACTGCGGATTTCGTGAAACTCCCTTATGAGGTGCTGGAGAGCATGAGCAAACGAATAACAAATGAAGTTAAAGGCGTGACCTGGGTAACTTATGCGATTTCTTCTAAGCCGCCGACAACGATAGAGCCGTGTTAAAGTTTTTTTGTTGTATATAAAGTATAACTTCTACCTATTTAGGACGCAGATTTACGCGGATTTACGCAGAAAACTATTTCCTCAAATTATCAAATGCCTTACGTTTAACTCCCGGTTTAGTGCCAAAATTTAATTTAAAATCCTGATTATCTGCGTTCATCTGCGTCCGATTATCAAATTTTATTCTTTCTTGATTGTGAGATAGCTTTTATACTCTAAAACAAATTTAAGTAGATAATTGAAGAGTAATGCACCTCACGTTAATGCCGCAGGAAGAAGCTGGTGCTGGCAACCAGAAGCAGGTATTTATTATCGGGCACAAAAACCCCGATTGCGACTCCGTATGCTCTGCTATTGGCTATGCATACTTCAAAAATATTGTTGACAAAAAATACCTGTATATCCCCGCAAGGGCGGGAGAGTTAAATAGCGAAACAAATTTTGTCCTTGAAAAATTCGATTTCGAGCCCCCGATAGAAATAGAAAGTCTCGCACCTACTGCCAGTGATATGGAATTGAAAAAACCCATTGTCGCTTCACCCTACGATTCCCTGAAGGATGTAGCTTCTTTGATGAAAGAAAGGAATATTCATACTGTTCCCGTCGTGGACTCCACCAGAAAGCTATCAGGAATTATTGGTCTGAAAGACATCGCTGAACACTATATTGATACTATGGGCTTTGGTGACTTATCAACCACCCCAATTGACCTGAATATACTGGTTGATACATTGGACGCAAAAGTGATTACTAATCCCAAAAACATCGAGAACCTAACGGGCCAGATTTTTATTGCAGCAATGCAGAAAGCAAGGATTTTAAACAGAATACGGGCGGGGGACGTCGTTATTCTTGGCGACAGGACGGATGTCCAAATAGGTTTGATTAATACTGGGTGTTCTGCTCTTATAATCACCGGCAATTCCACAATTAGTCAGGAAGTCATCTCTTTAGCAACCGAAAAAGGGACGGCAATCGTTTCTTCTCCGCACCACACGTTTGCTACCGCCAAGTTGTTCGATTTGTCCACACCACTTCATTCTATAATGTCTAAAGACGTCCCCGTGGCAGGACTTTATACCAGGATTTCTGAGATAAAACGTAAAGTCGTAGAATCCAAATATCGCTGTGTGCTATTGGTAGACGGCAACAATCGCTTGATAGGTATAATCACAAGGACGGATTTACTTCAACCAATAAGAAAAAAGGTCATTTTGGTTGACCATAATGAAATTTCGCAGGCTGTTGACGGAGTACAGGAAGCGGAGATACGGGAGATTATTGACCATCACCGGGTTGGAGACATATCCACCCTGATGCCTATCCACGTTCACAATGAGCCTATTGGCAGTACGTGCACCATCGTCGCTGGATTTATGTTCCTGCATCAAATTGATATTCCGCAAGAAATAGCGGGATTGCTTCTCTCGGGCATCCTGTCTGATACTTTAATTTTGACGTTGTCCACAACCACGGAACGAGATAAAGAAATTGCCCATAAATTGGCGGATATTCTCGACGTTAAGATTGAAGAATACGGCAAAGAACTTTTAACCGCGAGTATAGGCATAAAGGAAAAATCCGCCAGGGAAATACTGCTTCACGATTTTAAAGAATATCTGCTGGGCACGAAAAAAGTTGGTGTAGGTCAAATAATGGTTTTGGATGAGGAAGAGATAAGGGCAAAAGAAAAGGATATTAAATCGGAAATGGAACACTTGCGTAAGGAGAAGCAATACGATTTGGTCGCTTTCCTCGTCACCAATCCATTACGAAAGGGAGAAGAAATTTTTGTCAAGGGAGATAAGAGGATAATTGAAAAGGCTTTCGCGGTCAAAATACGGGATGATAAATGTGCTATTCCAGAAACGTTATCGCGAAAGAAAGATTTTATCCCTGCGATAGGATACTTTTGCGGCTGCTAAATCATTACATTTCACCGCAGAGAAC
>JAYEII010000159.1:0-3809 GCA_034660015.1 Methanobacteriota archaeon
TTCATCACGGGTGGGTATATTCATCGCATTGTTCCTCCATCAATCGAAACGTTTTATTTACAACCATTGTGATGGATAATATAAAGCCTTATCAGCAATAAATTTGAGGGGGCTTGGTAGTTACGATATGATAACGATAGCAATTGCGGGGAAACCGAATTCAGGTAAATCAACCTTCTTCAAGGCGGCTACACTTGCAGACGTTGAAATAGCCTCTTATCCGTTCACAACCATATCACCCAATGTTGGCGTGGCTTACGTAAGGGTGAAATGCCCTTGCAAAGACGAAGAGATTCAACAGGAGATAGGCAGAGAGTGCGGGAATTGCGTGGATGGTTTTCGTTTCGTGCCTGTGGAACTCCTGGACGTGGCAGGATTAGTCAGAGGTGCGCATGAAGGGCGAGGACTGGGGAACGAATTCTTAGATGAACTCAGGCAGGCGGAGGCGATAATACACGTTGTTGATGCTTCCGGCGGAACGGATGCAGATGGAAACGCAGCAGAAATTGGCAGTCATGACCCGCTTGAAGACGTTATCTTTTTCCAGTACGAGTTGAACGAATGGGTGAAGGGGATATTAAGCAGAAATAGACGTAAGATAGAGAGGAAGGCGAAATTAGAGGGTATGAAGATACCGAGATTGGTTTCTGAGCAATTAGCTGGCGTTGGTGTAACAGAAGAGCAGGTAAAAGCAGCTATATTGGCATCTCGCGTTCGCGATAAGCCAGACATGAACTCGTGGGACGAGGACGACATGAAAGATTTAGCCTCGCAGATAATAAAAAAGAGCAAGAAAATGATTATCACTGCAAACAAAGCCGATATAGCGCCGGAAGCGAACGTGATAAAACTGAAGGAGCTTGAACTCGAAAGAGAAAGCAAAGAAGAAGAAGTTGCAGTGGTGATTCCATCTTCCGCGGAAGCAGAGCTTGCTTTGAGAACCGCTGCGCAGCACGAGTTCATAAAGTACTTACCAGGGGATACGGATTTTGAGATTGCTCATAATGCCGAAGCGGAACTCACGGAAAAACAAAGGGAAGGTCTGGAAAGGTTAAGAAAACAAATTCACGCATATAGCGGCACGGGAACGGGAGTTCAAGCGATTATAAATCGCGTTGTGTTCGATTTGCTGGATTACGTGGTTGCGTATCCCGTGGAGGACGAGCACAAGTACAGTGACGCCTCAGGCAGAATCCTGCCGGATGCGTTTCTTTTGAAAAACGGGAGCACTGCCCGGGATTTGGCTTTTGCTGTTCATTCTGATATTGGTGAAAGTTTTCTTTATGCAATAGATGCGAGAACGAAACGAAGGCTGGGTGAGAAATACGCGTTGAGGAATAATGATATAATAAAGGTGGTGTATTCGTCGAGGTAATAAACTTTTATGCCAAGTCCAACAATCTCACCAATTGCTGCATCAATTCCCGGCTTTGAATTTTTGTTGGCTATGAGTGGGGTATTGGGTGCGATATGTTTGAGTGGACAAAAAAGATAAGATAACTTAGGTATATCTGCAATGCGGGTACCCTTCCAATTTTGGAGTATGAACGCATTGCGTATATACTCACTTATTTTACTGTTTAATGTTTAAGAATCATTTTGAAAACATTTTTTATCCTTCCCCAATTTCGATGTGATCGGAATTTTCAAAGATATTAATCGTTAATCTTTCCCCAACGACATATTTTCTCAAAGGGTCGGTTCTTAGTCGTCCTGTGCTCACTCTAATTTGAGAATAATAGGTATAATTGTTCCATCCTGAGTATATGTATCCTCTCAGCGTAGTTCCATCAGGGCAGATTATTTTAATGGATTCTAATCGTTCAATGTTAGAACCGTCAAGGCGAGGGCGTAATCTCTGAGGGACTGTTATTGGTCTCGAATAACGTAAAAACGACTCATTAACAGTGAAGTCAAATTCAATCATTTTTATTTCTCCGCTTGAATTATTTCTCTCAATACATATACCTCGATTGAATCCTTTCCAATATTTAGATGGTAGCGACCATCCCCCCTCTTTGTTACCATTGCTTCTTTTCCATCTTCAAAAGTTATTTTCTCTTTAACTTTGCCTAACTCCCAACAGATAACTTTGTGAATCTTTTCTGGAGGATGCGACCATGTAAATAGGTTTTCGAGAGTTGAGACAATTTCCACCCAAGCAAACGAAGGTATTCCCTTGCTTTTGTACTCAACTAGAAGATCTGTTCCCTGTGAGGTCTTATATTCTCCAATTACAAAATCGATTCTTGGGTGTTTTGATGAAATCATTGCCTGAAGGAGAAGAGCGGTTTCAGCCTCACTTTTTGGTTCCTTAAGAGGTGCTCCTATAATTTTTGGTGCATATAAATCCGGTCTGCCTTTGTATTCATTTAATCTTTGTTCTAACTCATTTTTTTTCTGTTCAATCCTATTCTCTTCTTCCTCCTTTTCTTTTTCTTGCCGTTTTAGCTCCTCTTCTTTCTTTTTTGCATCGAAATAAGCAATTGTATCTGGGCTATCTCTAATTTTTTCTAAGAACTTTTTAATTCCCTCGATAGCTAAAAAATACTCATCTTGGTCGCTCCTGATATCGTTCCTATTTGCCGTCAAATCAAATTGTTGACAATTCGCAAAGACGAGCATTGCCCGATAATAATATTGCCCTTTACACACATTCTCGATTATCAAATTTTTTCTCTCGACTCTGATAGAATCCTTACACAACCAGAGACCCATCATCTCATAAGTGTGAGGCACTGATCCCCTATTTGCTTCTCCCAGTATCGCCCCGATAATATCCACGGTTACTTTCACTCCATCTTCGGTCTCGCCACAGTCTATAGAAGTTGGTCCGAAAATTTTGCAATAATTATCGCTTCCTACTGAAAGATCCGTGTTTTCTTCTGGAAATTTGTATCCAAATGAGATAGATATTGGTACTGGAAGGTTAGTTGGTTGCAACTCAACATCCATCCTTTTCGGAATACCAAAATAGTGCCCAAACGAGCCAACTACTGTGTACCAAGAAATATATTGAACCAGCGCATCAATGGACGCAAACTCAGATTTTTTGCCTTCAAACCCATATACAACTATTTTTGTACCTTTACCATCAATTGTGTCTTCGTCATACTTGTATGTTGGAACAATTCCCTTTTTTAGACTTTCCCATGGCGGAACTTCAGTTTCAGCATGAATATGCTTTCCATTTTTCCATGTATCGACAGCTATTCCTAAACTCTTGTAATATATCTTGGTGCCGTGTCCTTTTGTCCCAATAGATCCGTATGGTTTGTTAGAATCGCCCAAGTTAAAAAAATCTTCAATTTCGCTGGTGCCTATCCCCTCCCTTTCCATACTGCTCATACCATCTCCATCGTCGATAATCTCTACAATTAGATTTTTTCTACGAGTTCCCGGTATCCTGACCAAATGAAGCTTTAAAGTAGCCTTTGTCGCTCCCGCATCCCAAGAATTACTTAGTGCTTCTCGGATTATTTCCTTGGGATCCTTGAAGTCCTTTGCAATTTCGAGAAATTCTCTTGCCTCGTTAACACGTGGTCTTATTCCTGTTGGCATAATATGTCCCTCCTTTTTAAAATTTGCAATTTCCGATAACTTAGATATATCTAAGGCACATATAAAACTATCGCAATTAAAATTTTAGTGTATCTTGGATACTTGCGATAAAATTGAAGTGAATTTCACCTTATTGAAATAATACGAAGTTTTATTATAGTGGATATGTAGAAATAGATGTAGGGAAGTTTGTTATGATAAGGCAAATAGAAGAAGGGATACAAAGGGAGGGCTTATTATTCCGAAGG
>JAYEII010000160.1:0-3785 GCA_034660015.1 Methanobacteriota archaeon
ATGCATTTGCAAAAGCGAGTTTGTTCCTCGTAGCCGGTCATTTAATCCATGCCACGCACAGCAGGTTCTGCTGCGGCGGTTTCGAGTTCGCAAAGCGAATGAAAACTCCTTTTATTGCTACTATCATTGCTACAACTTTCCTCGTGGGCATGCCGCCGCTTACCGCTTACTGGGTGAAATCAGCAATGGATGAAGTTATGGAGATTCTGTGGCATGAACACCACATGCTCATTCCGATTATCCTTCTAATCCTCACTTCGCTGATTTATTCCGCGATTATGGCGAGATTCCTCAGTCTTAATTTTGTAAGGGGTGAGAAACCGGAGCACGAGCATTTAGAAGGCGGCGGGTTGATGAAGCTCGGCTATACGATGATGGTCTCAGTGCTCTTCATTTTGCTTTACCTTATCTTTACAAACGCGGAGACCAGGGGGGCATTTGTGCCTGCGGGATACGCATCTGTGTCGTTTGCTGTAGGTGCGGGCGCGTTAATTGCCTACGTGATAGCCGTGTACGTACCGAGACTAAAAGTCTTTTCCCGGGTGCCGGGTACGTTCTTCAACGACCGGATGTATCTGCCCTTCCTTAACGATTATATCGTACCGAAAACGGGCTTCTTTATCTCGCGTATTGTCCAGAACTATGGAAACCGCGGTATTGACGGATTCTTCAATACCCGGGTAATACCCGGTTTATTTGGTATAATTTCAAGAGGAATCAGGGCTATTCAGACCGGATACCTCAAGAGTTACGTTAAAATTGTGCTTGGTCTTGTGATGGTGTTTCTTATAATAGCGTCATTATGGGGGCTGGGGCTATGATGGGACTAACACTTAATGTGATGGACATGGGAATGCTGAGTGCTTTAGTTATTCTAACGCTGGGCTCAATTGGTTCGTTCAAAAACAGCAAATTGGGTTTCTATGGTGCGATAATAGCACTTGTAATTGGATTTTCCGCTATTGCCGTTTCAGCCGCGCATTTTCTTTCTTACGGCATTTTTATCCTTGCAATAGCTATCATCAACCTGGTTTCGCTGGAGGCGATAAAGAGTGAGATTAAGGGCGTGGACTACGGATTGGTGGGTTTGATGGCACTTGCAACCTTGTACATATTTAATACAAGCGATTTCGCACTGGTGCTCGCAGCTCTTGTGCTCGTTTCCGTCCCGACTTATATCCTGGTTATGGTCAGGGAGGGCGGTGCAAACGTAGAGGTTGGTATCAAATACATCACGTTTATGGTTCTCGCCACCGTTCTGTTCTTAATCGGAGCAATTATGCTGGTTTACACAAAGAATGCCTTTGATGGTTCTCTTTACGTGCTCGGGTACGTGATGCTTGTGCTGGGTTTGTGTCTCGAAGTTGGCGTTGCACCGCTGCACGAGTGGGTACCTGACGTCTTCTCGAGTGCTGACCCAATACCGATTTCGATCATCGCTTCGCTTGCGAAAATCGTTCCTTTCATCGCAGCTTTGTGGATACTGGTTTACACGTCCTGCGATTTAACGGCGTCAATAACACTGTTCACGGCAGTGATTGCCGCTGTATCTATGTTCGTCGGTAATATAGGGGCTTTAACGTCAAAAGAGCTTGCACGTGTTCTCGGTTACTCTACGGTCGCGGGTATGGGCTATGTTCTGACATGTCTCGTTGTGGTTGCCAGGCCCGAGTACATGTATCTGGCACTCACGGGTGGATTGCTCATGCTGTTCGCAAACGCAGCGGGTAAAATAGGGTTTTTCAATGCGATAAAAGGCGGAGGCGCATATTCTCCTTTGATGTACATTCTCGCCTTCTCGTTCATCGGCGTTCCACCGTTAATGGGCTTCTGGGGCAAACTATTCATTCTCCTGTCTCTGGCTAAAATGGAATACTTCTGGCTGGTAGGTATCGTGGTTATAAATTCCGCAATATCCATTCCTTATTATGTTCGGCTTGCAACTGAGCTCGGGGTGGACTGGAAACCAAATCTCACAAATTTTATCTGTCTCGCAGCAGTGGTAATGGTTCTGGTTACCGTTTTCTTACTGCCCGTGGAATGGTTCTATTCAACTATGGAGGTAATTGCACAGACGGTTGGTATAGCAATATAGGAAGAAAAGAGAGAAATGATAGGAAACGTGGTGGTTGTCGGTTTGGTGCTTGCGATTTGCATACTGCTGGACATCGTGTTTTTTACCCTGACAAAAATCTGGCCGACGTATTATCCCTCCGAAGTGAAGCAGTCAAGGTGGGAATCGGGAAATATGCCGATAAGGCTGCCGAAATATACGCTTCCAATGCCCTATTTCGGGTTTATGTTCATGTTCATGGCAGCGGAACCCATCCTCGTTATTATCCTCTTATTTTCTGCTTATCCAACTGTTTACTTCTACGCCGTTTTACTGCTGTCCCTCTTACTTTTATTGCCGGCAATTTATGTAGGCTATAAAATCTCGGTTGAGGAGAGTATAATAAGTTAAAAAAATAGGAGATAAAAAAGTGGGAATAGGAAGAATAAGGGGGTTTTTATGGCGTCCTGCAGAAACGTTCGAAGCCTCTAAGGAAGAAACGCTCGGCGATGCATACGTGTATTATTTCACGCTATTAGTGTTTTTTTCGGTTCTTTTAGCGGCGGTAATTGGGATTGTTTTAGCAAATCCTGCGGCGCAGAGTATTTTAGGCATGGCACCGGATTTAGAGCTGCTGAAGATCATAACACTGATGTCGGCAAGTGGAATTATCTTGGGCGGAACCGTTGGCGTGCTTATCGCGGGTATCTGGATGCACATCTGGGCATACGCATTCGGCGGTAGGAACGGATTAGAACAGACGATAAAGGTATTATTGTATGCAGCAACGCCATTGCTTGTATTGGGCTGGGTTCCCGTTATTGGAACGGTCATAGGTGCGATATGGTCTCTTCTATTGCTACTAACGGGGCTGACGCAGCTTCAGGGGATGTATTCGGGAAGAGCAATCCTCGCTCTTGTTGCCGCTTTACTCGTGCCTGTAATCGTCATAGGAGTAATAGCTGCTGTAGCAGTTGGTCCCGCAATGCTCACACACATATAAGTGAGATAAAAAATTAGAAAAACATTTCTTTTGTAAAAGAGAAAGAAAGATAGGGGTGTAAGGAAAAAGAAGATGGAAGAAACAGAGAAGGATAGGAATATACGCATTCTCCATTCGGGTGTGTTTACACCTTTGAGGAGATGGGCGACGAAGTGGAGCCTATGGCCATGTCATTTCCTTACTTCCTGCTGTGGTGTCGAACTGGCGCATACGGGTGCATGCGGTTATGATATGGAGCGATTAGGCACGTTAAATATGGGTATCTCGCGTCAGGCGAACTTCATCATGGTTGAGGGCACGATAACAAGGAAAATGGCACGTGCACTGAGAATCGTCTGGGAGCAGATGCCTGACCCTAAGTTCGTGAACGTTATCGGTGCATGTGGTCAGCGAGGCGGGATATTCTGGAACAGTTATAACATAACGCGCCCTTCAGACATAGTTCCCATTGATTTCTTTATCCCCGGATGCCCGATAACACCCGAGAGTCTCTTAAGGGGTGTAAGAGCGGTTCAGGAGAAGATAGAGGGGCGGGATAATACAACAATAAGATTTAAGCATGTGGAATTGCCCTCGGGAGATGGAGAACAAAACAGGGCGCCAACCACACCAAAGATATTTGCCCCTACTCCTTTAGTCCGGGTGGATGTGCCGAGGGATGTAGATTGGGCGTTTGGTAATGACTTGGTAAAGAACCTGAAAGCTCAACTTAATGGACTTTATACTTCC
>JAYEII010000161.1:0-18243 GCA_034660015.1 Methanobacteriota archaeon
GAGCATTTGGTCCTAACTCGGGACTCACCTTTGGAAAATGCTCTTTAACTTCTTTCAAGAGCTTGTAGAACTTTAAAACCACCTTTCCCTCCTTGGAGAGGTAAACATGAACCTCTAAGTTGTACTTATTTGTGAGTTCCTTCATAAGACTCACGCACCCAGTTAACTGATCCCCGGAGCCTGTAATCCCCCATGCTATCCTAACATTCATACGGTAATTATTCAATTTCTTGTGATATAAATTCTAAATACTAAATCCGAAATCCCAAACAAACCTAAATGACCAAAATTAAAAATTCAAAACAAACCTTTCTTTAGAAAAGAAAGCTTTACCAAAGAAACTAATATTTTTAGTGCTTAGGATTTAGGATTTTCTACCTCTTATTGGGCGTATCCTTTTCACCTCCTTTTTTATTTAACATTGTTGATTTTTATCATCTGTGTTAATCTGCGTTAATCTGTGTCAACAATTTATTTTTTTTTGTTCTTCATCATAAACCAAACATCCATAAGTCTATTCACAGTCTTATAAAGGCTTTTCAAACCTTCTTTATCCTCTTTAACGCCTGCTGCACCTTTATCATTCGACCAGAAGGTTGCACCGAGGTTCGCACCGAAAGGACCTCCACCCACGGGAACCATCTCATTTATCAAATAGAAATCAACTATTGACCTGATTGCGAGTTCCTGTCCGCCTATACGGTCGCCACCGTCAGCAACTGCTGCTCCTACTTTTCCACGGAGCGCATGAGGATTGCTCGCTGCAAATGCCCTCATACGGTCGAGAACCACTTTTGCCTGACCGCTCAGTGTTCCCTGATAAACAGGCGTTCCAATCAAAATAGCATCTGCCCATTCAAATCCTGAATATACCTCATTCATCGCATCGTCGTGAATACAACCTCCTTCTTTAACGCAGTGGTCGCAGTGTATGCAGAAGTTGAGCTTCTTACCACGAACAGAAAAATATCGCGTCTCGGCGTTCCATTTCTCCTCTGCATAACGTAACGCTTCTTGAATTATCCAATCGGTCGCGGCTATCCGTGGGCTTCCTGAGATACCAAAAAGTTTTACCATTTGGTTTCAACCGGCATCCAACCTGAATCCCTCTTTCATACCAAACCACCCCGCAGGGTCCTCAAGATATTCCCGGTAATCCCAGAGACTGAGATAATGTCCTCGCTCCTCATGCGCAAGTGCGAGATAGAACCTCGCTTCAAAAGGGTCAGTGGCTTTCTCCGCCAGCTCGTTATAGAACTTGATGCTCTTCTCCTCCATTTCAATGCCTATCTTCAGTACTTTTACGCTCTCAGAAATAGCTTCTTCTGTCATATTCAGGTCTTTCACATCCTCAGGAAAAACCGCTTTTGTCTTTACCACATCGCCTATGGATGTCACCACTTTTGGCCACTCCCTTTCTTCTTTTAGTTTTTTGTATATCTCCTTCACTTTTTCCAGATGCACGTCTTCATCCTTTGCCAAAGACCTGAACATATCCTTTACAAAGGCACTGGTAGCTTTCTCACTGGCGTCCATGTAAAACTTCTTGCCGTCTTCTTCAAGTTTCATGGCGGTCTCAAGCGCCTTCAATCTCTCCTCGTTCATATTATTACCCTCCAACCATTTATGGTTGATTGTTTTTTCTCATTTATCTTATATACTGTTTTATGGTGTATCTGTAGTTTTCGTTTTTGCACCCTGAAGATACTCCGCAATCGTTCTTATAACAACTTCAATATCCTGCCTTATGTCTCCACGCATTGGAGATTCTTCAAATGTCCATTTATCGTCTTTGCGTGATTGGAAATGATGTGGATAACTTTTTAGCTTCTTCATATTTATATGCTCTCTATGAAAAAGGTAAGTTCCTCTAACTCATACTTTGTCGCTCGCCATTCTAGTAGATCGTTGTATGCCGTATGGTCATCAGGGGGAACCCCTTCTTCCTTTATTTGCTTCTCTAATTTTTCAACGGATTCATATTTCTCAATCAGCGTTCTTTCCACTTTTTTAAGCACCGCAATTCTCTCTGCAATTTTTGATATTATTCCTGTGAGAACAATATCTTCTTCCGTTGCTGGCAAGATATCTAACGCTTTATTCAACATTTCCATTTTGCTCAATACGGTTCCCATTTTCTTATTGCGTATAAGGAGGGATGTTTCTTTGATAAAGCTTTCTTTACACTTTTTCTTTTTTACAAAAAGAAAATTTAGCCTGTGCTAAAAGAAAAACAAGACCTGTTTCTTTAGTCAAGCTTTCTTTTTAAGAAAGGTTGTTAGTCAAGGTTTTTACCAAAGGTAAAAAAAAAGTTTCTCGTGAAATAAACCCTTTCAGGGTTTTCGGGGATGTGGGCAGAGCCCACGATGTGTAATCTTGTGGTTATAAAATTTTATTATACCTCTCCTTCCACATCACATCACCTTCTCCAGACTCATATCAAACATCTTCTTCGTCTCCCGCGCAAGCGCATCCGGAAGACCCGTAATGTCCACGTTTAAAAACCCGCGAATAATCACCGAAGTAGCCTCCTCCTCGCTCAAACCCCTTGCCATTAAATACTGAATCTCCTCCTCCGCAACCTTACCCACCGCAGCTTCATGCGAAAGGTCGAGGTCTTTACGTGTCGCTTTGAGCTCAGGAATCGAGTCTACTTCCGCGGAATCAGAAAGCATCAAGCCCCTGCATTCGATATGCCCCTTTGCATTTGCCCCTTCTCCAATGACATCACTACGTGCAATAACCTTTGCGCGGTCGGTAGCAATCACCCTCGATATGATTTCAGACCTGCTGCCCTCGCCCCGGAGCACAGCCCTTGACCCGGAATCAATCTTTGTATCTCCGTGTGCATATATAATTGTCTGGAAGGTTGCCCTTGCATTTCTACCCACGCAATACGCAGTCGGATACATTTGGAGCGATCTAACAGGTGTCATTAAGATGTAATTACTGATAAAAACACCGTCATCCTCAATCACCACTGCACTTCTCGGTCGGACCTCCATACCACGGCTCCAGTTGTGTATCATGGTAAAAGTAATCTTCGCACCTTTCTTCACGTAAAATTCAGAAACGCCGAGATGCAGTGCAGAATTGACCGCATGAGAGACGGAACAGCCGGTGATAATATGAAGTTCCGAGCCCTCCTCTGCAATTATAATGTTGTGCACCTTCTGCCCGATTTTATCGGATGTGATGAACAGACATGACTGCACCGGCATCGTTACCTTTTTGCCCGCTTCCGACCTGATAAAGTACCCATGTGTCTGCTCTAATTCGACTTCCGCGGTGTATTTATCCATATCCACGGGAACTGCCTTCCACAGATAATCTTTTAGCCAATCATGCTTCTTCATCGCATCCGTCGTGCTCATAAGCTCCAAACCAGGGTATTTCACGGTTGAAAAGACCACAGAACAGTCTTGCTGTAAAAACGAACCGGACCTATCTTTCTCAGAAGGTTCAATACCTGCGTCGAGCAGGTCTTGCTGATATTCTCCTGGAAATTCGTCCAATGCATTGAGGGCATCGTGTTCTTCCCCGGTAACATATTTCTCAATCGCGATGTCTTCGCCTAAAGCTGCTTTTTTCGTCTTTGCACGCCCCGCACGCTCAATTATCTCTTTTTTAGTCATTCAGCACCTACCTCTTCACTGCGTTTACATAATTCCACACATTTCTCAAAACCATTCTCTATGATGTTCTTTGTTATCTCGTCAGGCATCCCAGAACAAGCTATCCGTCCTTCAAGCATCACATGTGCACGGTCTGCCTTTAGGTAGCGCATTATAGACCCGCTATGTGTAATTATAAGCCCCGCTTTCGTTCTTTTGCTCGGCATCTTGTTTCTATCCAAAAGCTCGCTTATTATCTTGCCTATGAGCTCTATGTTCTCGACGTCCACGCCAGAGTCAGGTTCGTCAAACATGATGAAGTCGGGGGATTGTGCGAGCAGTTGCAGTATCTCCGACCTTTTAACCTCGCCGCCTGAAAAGCCAAGGTTCACATCCCGATTCAAGAAATCAACCGAGATGTTAAGCCTTTTCGCGAGGTCTATCACGTTCTCGTCTATTTTTTCCTCTTTTCTACCCTGTGCAATATTCACCATATCGCCGAGCCTTACACCTCTTATTTCGGGTGGATGCTGAAAGGACATGCCCATTCCCAGTTTCACACGTTCGTTAGTTGGGAAATTGGTTATATCAACGCCTTTAAACGTTATACTCCCTTTTTTGACTTTATAATTAGGAAGACCAAGTATCGTCATCAGAAGCGTTGTTTTTCCACAGCCATTGGGTCCAAATAATACGTGCACCTCTCCTCGTTCGATATTAAGGGTTAAATCTCTTAAAATTTCCTTCCCTTCCACCTCCACAGTCAAATCCTTTATTTCCAGCATTTTTTATTGTATATAAAGTAGAGCTTCCTTCTATTTAAGACACAGATTTACACTGATTTACGCGGATTTATTTTAGTTTAACCGTGTTGATTCTTATCATCTGTGTTAATCTGTGTCTATAATTTATTTTCTGTTTTCTTGTTACCCCCTTCTTAAAGGAGTAACTTCATTTCTCTATAAACTTTTCTATTTTGAAGAATCGCACAACTTTAAATTTAAATAGCGAATGCACGTGAATTTCGTGAACCCTGTGTAACAAGGAAAAAAATACCGAAAGATTTAAATGTTAGTTAGTATGAAGTAAAACTTGATAAAAATGGGGACAAAAGTAAACTTGATAAGTGGGAGAACAATCGTGCAGGGTCAAAATTTGGACAACAAGCTTTCGGAAGCGTACTTCAATGAAGTAGCGACCTGTGAGTTAAACGGAAGCGATATGGAAAAACTGGGTGTGGCTGCAGATGGGCATGTGAAGGTAAAAACGAATTATGGAGAAGTGGTGGTGAAAGCAAAGGAAAAAGCGGGGACCCCGGAGGGAGTTATTTTTATCCCTATGGGACCATGGGCAAATGCTCTCGTTAGCGGGGATACGCACGGTGCTGGTATGCCTTCCTATAAGGGTATAGACGCGGAGATAGAGCCCACAGAGGAGGAGGTTTTGCAGGTAAAAGCGTTGATGAAGACGTATATGAAATAGGAGGTAAAAAAGGAAAAATGGCAGAAATTACGGACGTTGTGTGCTCCTTGTGCGGATGTGTGTGCGATGACATCGTGGTGGAAGTTGAGGATAACAAAGTGACGAAAGTGAAGAAGGGAGCCTGTGCAGTGGGAAAGAGCAAGTTAATGGGGCACGGAAGGATAGAGGAGCCTGCGATAAGAGAGAACGGCAGCTTGAAGGCGTGTCCTTACGACGATGCGATAAAGAAGGCGGCAGAGATACTGGCAGCTTCGAGAAGGCCGCTTTTGTACGGCTGGAGTTCTACGGTCTGTGAGGCGGATAAAGTAGGAGTAGAGCTTGCAGAGGAGATAGGTGCGGTTATAGATAACACCGCTTCGGTCTGTCACGGACCTTCAGTGCTGGCGATTCAGGACGTTGGGCTTCCAAGTTGCACGCTGGGAGAGGTAAAAAACCGTGCAGACCTCGTTATATACTGGGGTGCAAATCCCGCCGCGGCACATGCCAATCACATGAAGCGGTATTCGTATATTTCAAAGGGGTACTGGACGGAAGAAGGCAAAAAGAACAAGAAATTGGTCGTGGTGGACGTGAGGAAGACGGCGACGGCGAAGATGGCGGACGTGTTCCTGCAGATAGAGCAAGGGAAAGATTATCTGGTGTTCTCTGCGTTACGGGCTCTTTTATATGGCTATGAAGATGTGGTGCCGGATGAAGTAGGTGGCATTTCAAAGAAAGACCTGTTAGAGACCGTGAAGATGATTAAGGAGTCGAAGTTCGGGATAACGTTCTTCGGTATGGGCGTGACGCACACCAGGGGAAGGCACAACAACATCGTTAATGCGATAGAGATGACGAGAGCGGCTCATACACACACCAAGTTCAGCATAATGCCGATGCGCGGGCATTACAACGTAGCGGGTATCAATCAGGTATGCACGTGGGAGACCGGTTTTCCATTTGCCGTTGACTTAACCCGTGGTTACGCGTGGTATAACCCGGGAGAGGTATCGGCTACTGACCTTTTAATTAGGCGCGAGTGTGATGCGGCGTTGATAATCGCTTCGGACCCAGGAGCGCATTTCCCGGGTGAGTCAATAAGACACCTATCTAAGATTCCTGTTATTCAGATAGACCCGTTCCCGAATCCGACAACCGAATTTGCAGACGTTGTCATTCCGGCTGCGATAAGTGGCGTGGAAGCGGAAGGGAACGTCTATCGGATGGACAATATTCCTATACGACTGCGAAAGTTAGTGGATACGGAATACTTAGCGGATGAGGAGATAATGAAGAGGATACTGGAAGAAGTGAGGGCAATAAGAGAAAAGGAGGGCGAGTAAAATGGCCGAAGGCGAATTATTAATACGGAATGGAGTGGTTTACGACCCTATAAACGGCGTGAAAGGAGAGAAGAAGGATATTTGCATTCGTGACGGCAAAGTAGTGGAAGAGGTAAAGAATCCGAAGATAATAGATGCTGAGGGACGAGTGGTGATGCCCGGCGGTGTGGACATACATTCGCACATTGCCGGTGGTAAAGTAAATGCAGGGCGGTTGTTCCGGCCGGAAGATGGAAGAAAAGGCGTGAAGGCGAGGACAAACATTTGCAGACCTGAATCCGGCTATTCGGTGCCGAATACGTTCGCCACGGGCTACCGGTATGCGAGGATGGGCTATACGTTTGTGATGGAAGCGGCGATGCCTCCGCTTGCGGCACGGCACACGCATGAAGAATTAGTAGACATTCCGATATTGGACAACGCCGCATTACCGCTCATAGACAACAACTGGATGACGATGGAATATGTAAATAGCGGGGATATGGACTTGCTTGCGGCTTACCTTGCGTGGATAATAAAAGCAACAAAGGGATTCGGCGTGAAGATCGTGAATCCCGGCGGAACAGAAGCGTGGGCATGGGCAAAGAACTGTGATTTGAATGACGAAGTGCCTTATTTTGAGGTTACCCCGGCAGAGATAATAAAGGGTTTAGCAGAAGCGAACGAGAAGTTCGATATGCCGCATTCTATTCACGTGCATACTAACATGCTCGGTCATCCGGGGAACTTTGAGGTAACAAAGGATACTTATGACCTTGTGAAAGGCATAAAAGCAGCGAAAAATCGGCAGGTTATGCACACCACACATACTCAGTTCCATTCTTACGGCGGCACGAACTGGGGCGATTTCGAGTCGAAGGCGGATGCGATTGCGGATTACATAAACCAAAACGACCATGCGACCATAGACCTCGGCTCGATAATCCTGGGCGACACGACGACAATGACCGCAGACGGACCGATGGAATACAGTTTGTATCAGATAACGGGCCGAAAATGGACGAATCATGATGTCGAACTGGAGACGGGCTCAGGAATAACACCGTTTTTGTATTCCGGTAAATCGCCGGTAAACACGATTCAATGGGCAATAGGACAGGAATTGGCACTGCTGGTTAAAGACCCGTGGAAGCTGGCACTCACGACCGACCATCCAAATGCCGGACCGTTCATCGGGTATCCGATTATTATCTCGATGTTGATGAGCAAGAAGAGGCGGGATGAGTCTGCGGAGGATATGCACAAGGTAATATTCGACCGAGCGGAATATTGTTCAATAGACCGCGAGTACGACTTAAATGAGATAGCGATAATAACAAGAGGAATGGCTGCGAAGGCTCTGGGATTGCACGAGCACGGCAAGGGGCATCTTGGCGTTGGCGCTGACGGTGACGTTGCGATTTTTGATATGTCGCCTGAGGAGCACGATGCAGGTAAGATTCAGAAAGCGTTCTTGAACACGAAATACACGATAAAAGGTGGTGAAATCGTGGTGAAAGATGGAGAGGTAGTAGCGACACCTGCGGGAAAGACGTATTTCGTGACGCCGGAATGTGACGATACGCTGACGGATGAGATGATGGTCAAGTTAAAGGACAAATTCGACCATTACTACTCGGTGACCTTCAATAATTATGCTGTGCAGGACGCTTACGTGCCGAATCCTTATGAGATAAAAGCGCCCTGGAGGAGCTAATAGAGGAGGAGAAAAAATGCAGACGATAAAATTAAAGATAAAGGAAGAAGTTACGAACGGAGCTGCGAAGATACCGGTTGAGGTGGATTCATTGACGCCGGATAAACTTGCAGGAAAGACGGAAGCGGAGATAAAAGCGGTGAAGGTCTGGTGGGGAAACAAGGAAGAGAATACAGGAGACCTGTTTGACGTGAGCGTGGACGGAGAATCGGGGAGTGCGAAAGAAGTAAAGATAGTGCTGGAAGGTGATTTGTCGAGGGTGAAGCACATAGGCGATGGAATGGAAGCAGGAGAGATAGAGGCTTTGGGTGACGTGGACATGCACTGCGGTGCGATGATGTCCGGCGGTAAAATAACGGTAAGGGGAGATGCAGATTGCTGGGCAGGTCGTGAAATGCACGGTGGCGAGCTGGCTATAGAAGGCGATGCCGGCGACAATCTATGTGCGATGTACCGGGGCGAGATGACGGGTATGACCGGCGGTAAGGTGGTAGTAGGAGGAAATGCAGGTGAGTGTATCGCACAAAACATGGCGGGCGGCGAGATAGAGATAAAGGGGAACGCATATATTCTCACGGGATTGAACATGAAAGGCGGAAAAATAACGATAGAAGGCGATGCGGTAATGCCCGGTGCTGATATGACCGGTGGTGAGATAACGGTGAAGGGTAATGTGCGGGATATGATGCCTTCTTTCAGATTAGAAGGTGCGGAATCAATAGACGGTGAGGAATACAAGAAATACACCGGCGACCTCGCAATGACGGAGAAGAAGGCAAAAGGTGTGCTGTACGTAAAGTAACGTGAAGTAAGCTAAGCCAAGGTAAGGTTAAGGGGAAGTGCGTGCGTACAAGCATAGCATACACTTTTTCCCTTTTTTATTTTTAAATTTACCGCAGAGAACGCTGAATTAGAGGTAATTTCGTTTATTAGCGGTTCAGCTCGTTAGCAAAACCACCAAACCGCTATCCTCTGTGAACTCTGCGGTTAATCTGACATTGTCAAGTTAAATAAATCCTTATAAATCCGTGTCTTAAATAGAATCGAGGACATAAATATACAATGAGTGATGAAGGAGAGATTCCCGTGCTATGGTTCAGAAAAGAATGGATAGATACCAATGCAAAAGCACTTGGCGTCTATGTGGCTTTGCTGTTAGTGCGATTCCGGGTGAGGTTGAGGACGGACATTCCCGCTCTGTACAGCGAGGAGGGAAAGATAGAGGGGCGATTGAAACCTTACCTGTCCATTTTCCTGCGAGATAAAGACAAAAAGCTGATAGACACAGCAGCGATAGATGCGGGAAAGGAATTCTTTATGCGTCTGGTTGACCATACTGCGTATCAGGATTATGAAGACGTCCTGAATTGTATTGAAACGGATTTTTATGAAACATTCAAAGAGGCATACCTTGGATATGTTAATGCTAATGTCAACGCTAACGTTACCGTTACCGGGAAGGAATTTACAGGGGAAATATCACCAGGGCACGATACCGCAGCACTTATCAGGACATTTCTGCGTGACGTATCTGCAAACAGGTTTTCCAAAGGTAAAGTTACACCCGCCGGCAGTTCCATCTTGCTCACGCCTTTCGGTGAGCTTATGGATTTTTACGGGTTGTCAGAAGAAGATGTACAGCGGTTTCTGGAAATATTACGAATGATAGGAATCATGTTTTTTGACGTTGTGCCTGCTCCGGTGCTTGAAGAGGAGTTTGTGGATGGTCTGAGGGCACAGTCGAATTTTTCAGTGAAATTACCAAATCCTTAAATTTCACTGCAGAGCACACGGAGAACGCAGAGACACCAGAAAACCTAAGCAAAGATTGAAACCGTCTTAAAACTCTGCGTGCTCTGCGCTCTCCGCGGTGATAAATCACGGGATTTTTAGATAGTGCCATCTGACAGGCCCGACGAACTCATTTCCCGTTCTCCTCCTCCAGTTCCTTTAGTTTAGTTTCGATGACCTCTGGAGTTGGTAATTGTTTCACTAAATCCGCAGGTAATTCTCTGGTCAAATAATACTTTGCTACACCCATAGGTTTTGTGATATTTCTCAGGGCATATTCAACAACAATATTATCTTTCTCTTTGCACAGAATAAGTCCTATTGAAGGATTCTCATCCGGTAGTTTAACTTTATCGTCCAGAAGATTAAGGTAAAAATTCATCTTCCCCGCATATTCGGGAATAAATTTGCCGATTTTTAAATCTATCGCAATCAGGCATTTCAAGTAACGGTGGTAAAATAGCAGGTCAATGAAGTATTCATTTTCTTCAAGCACAATTTTATATTGATGCCCTATAAAAGAGAACCCGGTTCCAAGTTCCAGTAAGAAACGTCTGATATTTTCCAGGAGTTTTCCTTCTAATGCTCTTTCTTTGATACTATCAGAAATTTCAAGAAAGTCAAGCATGTAGTTATCTTTTACGACCGGTTCTACCCTCTCCAGCACTTCAACAGGCAGCGTTTTATCAAAATTATGAGTTTTAGTGTCTGCCAAAAAGCGTTCAAAGGATTTGGTTTCTATTTGATGAACTAAAATTCTCTTGCTCCAGCCATATTTCAAAACCATCCTACAATAATACTCTTTTTCGTAATCGTTTTTTGTTTTATCCAATATTATAAGGTTGTGACTCCATGGAATTTGTGCAACCAGTGGTTGCAGTTTTGGGCTGTCCTTATATTCAAGATAGAACTGCCGCATATATTTTAAGTTTCTTTCAGAGAACCCGCTATTTTTAGGAAACTCTTTTTGTAAATCTTCAGAGAGCTTCCGGATTATCTTTTGTCCCCAGCCCAATTCCTCCTGTTTAGCCACAATAGACTCGCCAATATCCCAATAAAGCGTGATAAGTTCCGTATTAACTGCCCGGTACGCCCTATATTGTGCCTGCCTTATTTTACTTTTTAAATCCGTTAAGAGCTTAATATATTCTTTCTTCTCAGTCATTATTTGTCATTGTATATAAAGTACAGGTTCCTTCTATTTAAGACACTGATTTACACTGATTTATTTTAGTTTAACCGTGCTTGTTGATTCTTATCATCTGTGTTAATTAAGCCCTTTCTGGGCTTGCGGGGACGTGGGCAGATCCCACGAGCGTTAATCTGTGTCTATAATTTATTTTCTGTTTTCTTGCCAGAACCCCTTAGTTACGTTAGTCAATCCTACTGCGACATCCTTTCCCGCTCCACTGCCCGCGTCGCCATCAGCACACCAATTATTGTCTTTCCATCTCGTATCTCGCCGTTTCTTATCTTTGTCAATAGTTCGCCCATAGGCACAAACGTTATCGGGAGTTCCGCATCGGCATCAGGCACTTTCTTCAGCCCACTCGCTTTGAAAATATGTATTATCTCGCTGCTGAAACCAGGTGACGGATAAAACTCCGTCAGTTTATCCAGTTTTGAAGCTTGAAATCCGGTCTCCTCTACCAGTTCACGTCTGGCACATTGTTCCGCCGACTCCCCCAGCTCAAGCGTACCCGCAGGTATCTCTAACGTTCCTGTTTCAACCGCTTTTCGATATTGCTCCACCAACAGCACACCTTCGTCTATCAGAGCAACAATAGCTGCCGCACCGGGATGACCGACAATCTCACGCTTTTTTGTTCTTCCATCCGGCAATGAAACGGTATCAACTCGAAGATTAACTATTCTACCCGCGTATATTTGCTCGCTTTTAATTGTCTCTTCTTGGCTCATTGTTTTATTGCAACTTCTAATAATTAAAACCCAACAACTGCTACGCACTTATCACCGTGCCGAACAGGTTCTTATCGTCGGTCAAGAATTTATACACGTTTGATTCCTTTGATGCGTTAAAAATGGCAGAGGGGATGTTATTCTCGGATGCGAGCTTTGCTAACAGATGAACCTTCTCTTTCATCCCACCGGTTACATCCACATGCTCAGACCCTTTTATGCTAACTTTATCCACTTCCGCAGGCGTTATTTTTCTTATCACTTCTCCTTCATCATCCAAGACACCATCTACATCCGTACCTACGCCAACCCTGCTCGCTTTGAACTCTTTCGCGGCATACACCACCAACAGGTCGCCGCTTAATATACGAAAACCTTCTTTCTCATCCATGATGACATCGCCATGCAAAACCGGCACTATCCCTGCTTCTAATGCCAATTCTATTTGCTCTTTTATTTTGTAGTTCAGTTCTCCACCTCTGAATACAACCCCGCTTAGAGGATGTATTGGCATTATTTTCACTCCAAATTCCATCAAAGATGATGTTACTATCCGATTCAGTTCTTTTGCGGATTCATGCGTGATTAAAGCGTCTTTTGCAGCACGACTTGCCAGATATACCCTCGCCTGCGGATGCCCGTAAGAGCCTGCACCGTGCACCAGAATGAGTTTTTTTCTGGATGTATGCGCGAGTGCAAGGGCGATTTCCTTCGATATTCGTTTTATCGCGCTTTTTCGTGCCTTTCTCTCCTTGCCTTTCTCTGTTAATACACTGCCACCTATCTTCAGCACATATACTTCTTCGTTCATAAACTTACCTTTCTTTAAGAAAGAAAGTTTAATCAAAGAAACATATATATTTTTTTTAGCAAATGTTTTTGCGAAGCAAAAAAGTTTCACATCACTATGACAACCAAAAGAATTATGATGAACTTTGAAATCATACTACTCATGTAATTTATAACGGTTATTTTCACTCCCAGTTTTCCAAATAAGGATATATTCGTAGAAATGCTGTATTTCAGATATGTCACAGCTATAATCAACATGCTCCCGATTAACAGGGTTAAAATAGCTTGTTTCGCGGTTATCACACCTTTAGTCAGCAGAGCAGCAACAGTGGCGTAGCCAGCGGAGAAATGGGCTAAATCCGCAATGAGTGCGGTTATACACTCCCCGGGTAAATCCAATACCCTTAAGACCGGGTCAAAGAGTAAAATGATATAGTGCATAACTTCGAACTTGAAAAGTAAATCCACGACTAAAAATGCTATTACCATTATCGGTATTATCTTTTTTAGCGTGGTAAACGATTTTTTAAATGCCATTTTCAATTGCTCGCTCTGGTTTTGCGATGTTTTGGTAATAGCGACATTTATCTCCACTTCAACATCCTTTTGGGGAGGAAAGCGAGATTTGGAATATATGAAAGCAGCAAAAGTCTGAAGAAAAGATGAAAAAAGATTAAGAGAGATGTAAATGCTGCCAATGAAGGGACCTAAAAGCACGAGTGCAATAGGCGCCTGCACCCTGAGCAGCGATTCGCCTACCACAATAGGAAAAGTGCACATCACCACCGTGAGTATCGTTTCCTTATCACCGATTTTACCTTCACGGTAGAAACCTGCCAGAGTTGATTTCCCGGCGGTGGGATTGAAAAAAGAGGCAAACAGAGAAAACACACATTCTTTTGGAAGGTTGGATGCACGGCAGAAGGGTCCTATTAGCGGTGATAATTTCCTTATCAAGTTGCTTTCGAGCACGATATTCGCAATTATCACGCCTGCGGTAATGAGAATTATCGCTTTAACCAAATAAATCGCTATGTCCATGTTTTATATTATAATTTATCACGCAATAATTTGTTTTCTTGTTACTAAAAGAAAAAAATATGTTCTTTTTAAAGCGTTTTTTCCTCAAGATAATCATTCAAATGTTCTCGAATTTTTCGTATATCCTCGGTATCGGGCAGGGCGGCAATGATCTTCTCAATAATCCGCCTTTGTCGAATATAACGGAACGTCGGCGTGAAATTTATGTCAAATATCCAGCCCAGTTGCAGCAGTTTCATGTCATTAAACGTCTTCAACGCACGAGAATTTGAAACCCTGTTGTCGAGGATGTCATCAATAAAGCAACGTGAATATTCCGGCGTATCCGGAAGTTCAAGTTCCAATGCCGTGTTACGGTGCCTGGGACGTTCCGTATAATAATCGGTCACAACACGCCATATATCCAATTTGTCTGCATCACGTAATAATTTGGAATACAGTAACCAGTCAGGGCTTTTGTTTCCATTTTCATCCGCATAGTCGGGAAGTTTACGTACATTATGATATCCTATGGCTTTATAAACGATGGCTCGTTCCGTTTCCGTGAAGCGGTTTAATATGTCAGTCGCTTTTAAAACCTTCAGCCCGATAGTTGCGTGGTTTTCCGACACACGGTCATCAAAAGTGCTATATGTCTTGAACTGTTCAAAGCGACCTATATCGTGAAATAATGCGATGATCTCAGCCAGCTCCAGCCGAAGTGCGTTATTAGTGGGCTCCAACGCTTTGCCTAACCGAACAATCTCCTTGCAAACACGTAACGTGTGCTCTTCTTTAAGTCGAATATTCCTCTGCGTCTTTGGATCCTCCGAGTAAAAATTCCTTACATAATTCCGAAACCACGAATGGAAAAAGGCGGTGTCCTCAGTATCCATTGTTATGTTTATCCTTATATATAAACTATGACTTCCTTCTATTTAAGACACGGATTTACACTGATTTACGCAGATTTATTTCAGTTTAACCGTGTTGATTCTTATCATCTGTGTTAATCTGCGTTAATCTGTGTCTATAATTTATTTTTTATCAATTCGCGTGGTTTTTTACCGCTTTTAGCTTCAACAGCGTATCGCCGAATTCGGAAGCGATAATGCCCGTAGCACCCATTGTCTTCGGATGAAGGTCAATTTCAAGTACTGCATGGTCATGCCCGAGCCATTTTAACGGCTCGATTGTTCTCGGACCGTTAGTAACCGAGAATATCTCAGTTTTTATACCGTATCTTTTCAGGGGTACGCCATGTGCGATACCCAGCAAAACGGCAAAATCATAATCCGCATAAGA
Organism: Methanobacteriota archaeon; assembly: GCA_034660015.1. Classification (GTDB taxonomy): domain Archaea; phylum Halobacteriota; class Syntropharchaeia; order Alkanophagales; family Methanospirareceae; genus QEXZ01. The sequence goes on from JAYEII010000161.1 coordinate 14,943, forward strand.
ATCGCCAATCAAAGCAGCAGCTTTATCGCCTGCCACCGCGTATTCGTCCAAACCCCCGATTATGTGGTCTATTTTGATTCCTTCTGCGTCTAATTCGTTCAGAATCGTCTTGGAATATCCACGAATCTTTTTCAATCCTACTTCTTTATCGAGGTTGGCGATATTCACAATTTGCGAATGCGCTGCGGCGGCTTTGTTCACCGCCCTCAAAATATCGGCAAACATAAAAACCGTCTCTTTTTTCGCATCTAAAACGCATACGCCCTTCTTACCCGCGTCAATAAGTTCAAGCAGCCGGTTTGCAACGTCTATTTTTGAATCTCCTTTAGACGGAGGGATGTAACTTCTGCATGCGGCTCCTACTTCCTTTTCCAGTCTTGTTGCCGCTTCAAGCATTCTCTTCTGCCGTTTAAACTCAGTGCCACTAATTATTCCCGCTTTATATGCAGATTCTAAAGTCAGAATAACGCCTATCGTGTTGTCACGGTATCCGGCATGCATGTCCACCGCTATCACATTACATTTTGCTTTTACTCCACTCTCCTCGACTGCCTGTTGTAGATTTTCGCCTATTATCATACTCGCGCAGGTGCCGACCACACCCATCAGTTCAGGCTGAAACATCTCTTCTGCTTTTATCAATACGTCCACGAGCAAATCATAGCCGCCGAACACGAAGTTGCTTTCGTTCATCCCGGTGGTTAACACGTGCATTCCATCCTCTTCAAGCAGTCGGCTGTGCTTGAAACTACACCCTGCGGGTCCGTGCATAACTGCAACGTCCACATCCAAGTCGCGAAGTGTATAAAGAGCAGCTACAATCGCACTCGGTCTCGGATGCAGTATCATTTCTGTTTCTGTTTCTTCGCTCATGCCCTTGTTGTCCTACTTTTGCCTCGTTTATTAAAGAGAGTTTAGCAATAAAAAAGTTTTTATTATTTATCTGTTTTTTCTTGTTTGTTCTTTGATTTTTCTGTTTCGCTCTGGCGGAAATCCGAATGAGGAAAAAACGAAGTTTTAAGTCGTGTGGAGAATTAATGACTTGGGTTGTATACTTTTATATGCTCCTCAAAATATTATTTGTATTAGGCGAATTGGTTTAAGAGGATTTTGAAAAACCCCAAAAAACGCGCGGAAATAGCACAAAAGTATATAAAGAAGAGCGTGTTACGAGGGGTAAATCAAGATCCTCATATATCTACTTGTTCCTACTCTTCTATATTATCCTAAAAATCTTACCTTCTGCTTATATATCCCCTCGTATATCCCGTTCCTCTTTTTGTATTTTTATTAGTTGTTTCATCGTTTTTCCCATTTGGTTATCTCCTTCTTCAAGTTTCCTTCTTTGACGTGGCTTTTTACACTCATTTAGAATCTCATCTCTCGTTTCTCTGCAGAATTTCTCATTAACATACCAGGGTATGCCCTCATCTATAATCTCTCCTTTATACTTATATTCTAACCACCCGGGATTAAGATCATATTCCCTACTGCATACAGCGACAACACATATACATTGTAGCACTACTTCATATCCTTTAAATGGCCAATGCGGTTTTCCCGCTGTCTCTTCTAATTTTCCTGCTATCTCCCTTACTGATACAAACCTGTTGGGATTGTTATGTAAAATAGTTTGTACATCTTCTATGATCTTATCGAAATTCTCAGCAGCCCATTCATATAATTCTTCCTTTTCGCTATCGGTTTTTGCTTCCTCTTTCACGTTCTTTTCGCTCATTTTATCTTATCTCTTTTATCGCCGTTAGTGCTTCGTTGAAATCTCCCATTGTAACCTTCAGCTTTTTCAGCTCGTTTGGTGGTATTGCTTTACCCATTTCAATCTTCGGATGTTTTCTTTGAATCGTATGCAGTGCAGCTTCTTTACATAGTGCGGCGATGTCTGCACCGACAAAACCATCTGTTTTATCTGCTAACTCTTTCAGGTTCACATTCGTTGCCAGCGGCATTCTTTTCGTTTGCACACGTAATATATCTTCACGAGCGTTCTTATCAGGGGCACCGATTTCTATTTTCAGTGCAAATCGTTTTTTCAATAATCCGTCTAACATGTCTATCCGGTTTGTTGCTCCGATAACTATAACGCCCCTTTCCAACGACCCGAAATCATCCATCAAAGCGAGGAGTTGAGCCAGAACTCTCTTTTCTGTTCCTTCATCCTTTATGTCCCGTCCAACTGCAATCAAATCTATTTGGTCAATGAAGACAACAGAAGGGCTCTCCTTTTCGGCGTTCCCAAATATTTCTCTTAAGTTTCTTTCGCTATCGCCGAGAAATTTATAGAATATGTCTGCAGGGTCTAACAGAATAAAATTCAAACCCATTATTTCGTTTGCCAGTGCTTTTACCCTTAGCGTCTTCCCTGTACCCGGCGTCCCGTAGATGAGAACGCCTTTTGGTGGCTCTATTCCCAACTGCTCGAACAGTTCAGGATGCATTAAGGGAAGCTCTACCATATCTCTCATCATCCCTATTTCCTGTTTTAATCCGCCGATGTCCTCGTAAGTAACATGAGGAATGCCTACTTGCTCTTCCTTCGCCTTACGAAGCACAATCTCAGTGTCCATTTGCGGTATTACCATGCCCGAAGGAACGGTATTGGTAACGACAAAAGCAATGGGATTGCCAAGCATTTCGAGCCGTATGACCTGCCCCTTTGTAATTGGCCGTCCTTTCAGTATCCTTGCCAGATATCTCTCACCATCCGCGATTCGCACGGGTTGGGTGGGCTCAAGTGTAATTCTTTTTGCATCTTCCGCCGTCGTCTTTTTCACTCGCACGCGGTCATCTATGGCGACACCCGTATTGCCCCTTATATCCCTATCTATGCGTATGATTGATTTATTGCTGTCAGGAGAATACCCGGGCCATGCAACAGCATCAGCAATATTCTTGCCTTTTATTTCTATCACATCTCCACTTACAACACCCAGTTTACGCATTGTCTCTGCGTCTATTCTTGCTATTCCTCTGCCCGCGTCTCGTGGATACGCTTCTGCTACCTTTAACTCCTTAAAATTCTCTACTTTTTTCATTTTCCTCTCTTTTCACCCGATGATTCTATAAATTATATGTCGAACTTTATTATAAAAATTGGTGGCTTTTTCTTTTTTACTCGCTGTGGATGAAGGGGACTATCGAGGAGATTAAAACAGGGGTGATTGGTTAGAGGACTATGCTTTTTACACTATTCACAAGTTCTTCATTTTCGGAACGTATGCGGATATCATCTCCTTCGCCAGCATGTAAGCTTGAAGGATATTCTTTAACGCTGTACCAAGGT
>JAYEII010000162.1:0-3756 GCA_034660015.1 Methanobacteriota archaeon
GAGGAATAAGGAGGATAATATGCACATACGAACGAGAATGCATGGTGAATCTTATTTGGTCGGTTCATAGCTTTCCGAAAATCGGAAAATGGTGGTTTTGAAATGTTAGAGTGCGGAATGTGGGGTTATACGCAAGGCATACGAAAAGTATTAACCACCAGATTACACATCGCGGGCTCTGCCCACGTCCCCGAAAACCCTGAAAGGGTTTATTTCACGAGATTATTTATTAATTGCAATTATAAAAAACATCCATCACGTCCAGCTCCTTCACTTCCGCATCAACTTCGGTTCCGAGCAACTCGCTCAAATTCGGCTTCGTTCTTCCTCCGTCGCCAGATACGAGTTCCTTTACGTACAGACCACCATCACATCTTATTTCCATAAAGAAAACCGACTCGTCAAACGATATCAATTTTGCGCTATGTACCTTCCTCCGCCTTACCATGTCCGCTCTTCTATGTAATACTCTCGTTGGTGTTCTCTGTTCTATCACTGCTCCGGTTAGCGTATTTAGAGCATTTTTCAAATCCTTTTCAAGCACCTTTGGCCTATGAGGCTCTGCCCCATGACCCCGCAAGCCATGTAAGGGCTTAAGCCGCACTCCGACCCTGTAAGTCTTATCTGCTTTCGCATTTTTTATCTGCGCTACCATTTCTCGTTTCACGTATTGAAGACCCGTTACTTCCAGTTTACCCGCATTTTCTTCTTTTACTTTATCCTCTAACATCCGTAAATCCACTTTCCGCCGTCTCGGCTCTTTTATCTCGACCACAAAAGGGCGACCTGAACCGAGCATTCGTGCATCTATGTCCTCTCTCCCGCATCCATGCAGCACCATGTATTCACCTTTGAACTCCGCCAATATCGAGTTGCTTATCAGCTCCTCCACGGACTCTGCATACATTTTGCCTGTGTAATTGCACTTCTCACAGCCTCTACCCCGGCACTCACGGCATAACCATCTTGTTTGTGGTATCCCTCGCTCGAACTTCCTGTATCTGCCATAAATGAAACACGAGTTCACCTGTAATTCCACCTTTTCCGTCCATAAATTCAGTAGTACCACAAGGTCAGGTCGCTCAAAATCCACTGTTTTTCCTGTTTCTCGCTCTATTCTTTTTCCTATTTCTCTATTCAATTCCGCCTTTAACGGCTCAGCGTAAGAAGCTCCTGCAATCTCCCATATCAATTCCTCGTTCTCCAGCAGCATCCCGCTTACTTTTGTACCCACGAGAAACGAGTCAAATTCGTATCCTCTCAGCGCGTCCAGTGCCTTTAGCACCCACTCATCCAAGTTCTCAAACAGACCATTACATACCCAGCATTTGCCTTGCAATTCTATTTCTTCGCCTAAATTCCATTTCGTTCTCAGCGCTTCTTTCACTATTTGCCCTCTTTTTGCGTTTGATAGCCCTGAGGAAATCTTTGCAAATTGTCTGCCAATGCAGTTGTCGCAGATAGGTCCAAGTCCTTCTTTTACTATTTTGCGTGCTGTTTCTATTACTTCTGTTTTTTCTAACTCCGGCGATACTCTAAACTCTTTACTTGGCATCTTATAAAGAATCTAATCCCTATACGTTGATAAGAATTTTTCACCCTATTGTGGTGCCTTTAAGACTTGTTCAACATCATCCTCCCGGGATAAAAATAAAAACCGTCTAAAAAAAAACTCTGCGGTCTCTGCGCTCTCGGCGGTGATAAATAAATCCCGTCACCCCCACATATCCACTTTCACCTTCTCTCCCTCCTCCACTCCTTCCTTATTCTCTTCTATCACTACAAACCCATCCGATTTCGTCATGCTGGATAATATGCCGGAGCCACTCACCCTTATCGGCTCTACAAAATACTCATTCTCCTTGCAAACCAGTTTTACACGCACAAAATCGGTTCTGCCAACAGCCGACGGGATTTTTTTACGCGCTATCGCAAAAATCTTCTTGCGTTCATCCTTTACACCATGCACCGCATACAAAAAAGGTCGGACGAGCAGTTCAAACGCAGATATTGCCGCTACGGGATAACCAGGTAGAATAAATACCGGTTTGTTATTGACGATACCAAAACCCGTTGGTTCGCCGGGTCGAATAGCCACACCGTGAAACACGAGTTCTCCCGAATCTTCTACCGCATCGGCTATGAAATCCCTTTTGCCTACCGAACTCCCTCCACTTATTAATAAGCCATCGCAGTAGCAGTTGGAATCGGAATCCCCCGCTAACGACTCGCTTATCGCCGTCTTTATCGTATCGTAATTGTCCCTCACGATTCCTATTCTATATGAACTTGCAATTGGCTCTGTCAGTCCCGCAAGCACATAACTATTTACGTCTGCTATTCTCTTTTCGCCTTCACAAGGCTCGGCGTCATCGGGATTCAACAGCTCATCCCCGGTGGACATTATCCCGAACTTTGCTCGTTTGTACACCTTCACCGCCCTTTTAAAAAGCGATGCAAGCATGCCGACGTCATGGGCTCTTAACAGCTTCCCTTCTTTTAGCACCACCTCTCCTTTCTTCACATCCTCTCCTTTGAAAGAAACGTTTTTACCCGGTGTGACGGGTTTGAAAATTTCCAATTCGCTACCTCTTTCCTTTGTATATTCAAGCATGACGACTGCGTTGCTGCCGTTTGGCAGCGCCATTCCCGTTTGTATGCTGAAACATTCACCTTCGCCTATTTCTACTCCTTCTACCCGGCTCTCTTTTTCTTTTTCACTCTTGCTCTTTATTAGCCTCAAAAGCACAGGATTATTTGGAGATGCGCCAAAAGAGTCTTCTGCCCTGATCGCATAACCGTCCATCGCAGCACGGTCAAAAGGAGGACTATCTGCCGGCGGGCAAACGTCTTCTGCTAAGACGCGGTTCAACGCATCACCAAACCCGAGTTCTTCTGTTCCTGCTGGCTTCGCATAGGCTAAAACTGCTTTTAATGCTTCGTCCAACGAAATAAGTTTACGAAATAGTTTCATTTTTCCTCCAATCTGCTCTTCCCTCTTAAATACACCGTTGCTATTCCCGCTTTCGATAATTTCCTCCTCAACGGCTCATCGCTCGTGAGGACTGCTGCTTTATGCTTCAATGCCATTTTTACGATTAGCTCGTCAACGTCTCTTTCTCTTTCTCGCTCCCCCGATTCCTCCTCCTCTTCTTCCTTATTTATCGTTACCATGCATCTACCAGGCTCTTCATACGCATATTTGAGCACCAAAGAATACCCAATATTCGCTGCTCTTTTCTCTTTGCCTTTCAAATTCGGTCTTCGTCTGAGCTCATCCAGTTCACTCAAGACCGCTTCCGGCACGATTATATGTTCATAGCCTAACCGTTCCAGCTCTTCAAATATGTCAACGCCAAATTCACCGGGTATGAGCAGCGCATTCGTGTCCACTATCACGTTCTTTCGTAACACTTTTTCTTTTTACAAAACACTTTTTTGCAAGCAAAAACCTTTACTAAAAATATAAGTTTCTTTGATCAAACTTTCTTTGGAAAAGAAAGTTTGATGGTAAAGGTTTTATGACACTCATCTTAGGTCTCGAAGGAACGGCATGGAACCTCAGTGCTGCACTGGTCAGCGAAGCGAAGACAATATGTGAGGCGGAATCAACTTATAAACCTTTACACGGCGGTATTCATCCAAGAGAAGCTGCGCAGCATCACGCATCCGAAATAAAAAACGTCGTCTCGCGTGTTTTTAGAGGTGCAGAGGCAGAGGAAGGGGGTTTTTCGCTGGATAGCATAGATGCAATCG
>JAYEII010000163.1:0-3750 GCA_034660015.1 Methanobacteriota archaeon
TATCTTAATCATCTGTACCACCTTTTTAACTTTATATTTCAAACTAAAGGGTGGCTGGCGCTATATAAAAATCTGTTCTAAAACCTTGCCGATAAAAAACCGCAATTTATGCCGATGCTGAGTATAAGTAATTTTTTTTCCGAAGGAAAAAGGTTTCCTTTCTTAGCACAGGTTTTTTCTGCGAAGCGAATTTTCCGTAAAGGCTTTTGCGAAACAAAACGGCGTAAGCGTATTTTTAGTAAAGGTTTTTGCGCAGCAAAAAAGTTTTTTTTTTTAGAAAGAACGTGTTTTATATACGCATGGTCAATATAGTTACAGGTGATGGAAATGGGGGAGTTGGTAATCAAAATACTGGGAATTGAACTTGATGAGAAGACAAAATCTGAGTTAAGGGAGGATATAAAATCAGTGATAAGGCTCAGGCTAGCGAGGGAATTGCTCCTTAAAAGGTTGGATAAAATGCTGGAGAACTCCACATTAACCGACGAAGAGTGTTTGCTCCTGGGTGATAAGGTTAAGGAAAGTGTTGCGGAGGAATGGAAGAGACGCGGGTGGCTGTGAATGAAGTTGGTAGTTGATGCCAATGTTCTATTTTCTTTCTTCAAACGAGATTCCACCACACGAAAATTAGTCACTTCGTTTGAAATATTTGAGTTGTATACTCCTTTGCTTTGCATTAAAGAGTTATCCAAAAATAAACGGCAGTCGCGTATTAAAGCGGTCTCAACCTCTGATTTGATTTCCTTTTTATATCCTTGAGAATAATTATTCTTAGAGGTGATTGTAATGGCAGAAGTGGTAGTTAAGATTCCGGATGAATTGGAGAAGGAAATAGAAGAATTGCAAGGGGAGGACTGGTCAGAGGTTGCTCTAAAAGCTATTGAGTTGAGGGCATTTGAATTGAAACTTGCGAAGTCACGCAAATTGCGACATGTTTTGTTTAAAGCACTCATCTCGGAAAGCAAGTTAACCGAAGAAGATGCTATGGAACTCGGCAGGAAAGCGAATGAGGAAATGCTTGCGCAGCTTAAAGAAAAAGGACTGGTATGAATGGAATCCACCATAGTTGATGCTAACAAGGTTTTCGCTGCTTTCATCGCCAAAGGCATAGTCCACGATTTACTATTCTCTGGCAAATTCAAACCCGTTGGTCCTGAAAAGCTATTGGAGGAAGTTGAAAAACATAAGGATGAAATTGCAGAGAAAGCAAAAAAGAAGTTAGAAGATATAGAATTAGCGATAAAACTGCTTGAACCCGATTTCAAGATATTTTCCCGCCCGGAATATACTGTAAAATTATCCGAAGGATTAAAACTCGCTCCGCATCCAAAAGATGTCGAATATTTCGCATTGGCACTGAGATTTGATTTTCCAATCTGGTCTAACGAAAAGACATTCAAAAAGCAATCTAAAGTCAAAGTATTCTCAACCTCTGATTTGATTTCCTTTTTATCAGAGACAAGACCATAGGCATACGCCACTTCTCCGTTTTCTGTTTCCATACGCACTCCATCACACATTTTCACATCCTTTAAATAGGGGAAGAAAATAAAAAATCCCCCTCCTCAAAATTTCCTTTTTCATTCGCTTCTTTTCCCCTTCTTTCTGAACACCATCGCATAAACTATCAACAGCGATACCACAGCGAAAATCGCTTCGAAGCCCGGCACTTTTGACGCAGGTGTTGCTACTGCTGCCGTAGGTGTCGCTGTAGCCGTAACCGCACCAGCACCCACTCCGTCGTCAGCCGTGCCCTGGTTCGAAGCGGTACTGGTGGTAACAGCGTTAATGGTGGTGTGTCCGTTCTTCGTGTGTGTGACAAGAAGGAGAAGGAAATAGAGAAACGAAAAAAACAATTTTCGTACTCTACACACACCTTTTAAGGTATTTTACTCCTTATTTTAAATTATGATAGGTTATGTTAGGTTAGGTCAGGCATAAAGACAGGAAAAATGAACGAACACGAATACGTAAGGCATTTCACCGCACTCGTGGAGCTGGAGCGAGAGGAGCAGATGCGACTGCATGAAGAGGAAATGCAAAGATTAAGCGGCAGGGAGCGAGAAGAGAAAGGCAGAGCTTTTCTGTGGATGAAAGGCAAATCACAAGGTCTGGGATTGGGCGGCAAGCACTTAGTGCGGTTTAGAAAACAGAACAAGGGCAATGAGACACTACCGGATAGCGAGATAGAAGTTGGGGTTCTCATTTTGATAAGTAAACAGGGCACGAGCCCGTGGGACGAGGACAACCCTACGGGGACGGTTGCCGAGAAGACTTCTTATTCCATCACGGTTGCATTTGACGATGCACCGCCGGGATTTGTTTTTCGTAAAGACCTCCGAATAGACCTCTTTGTGAATGACATCACGTTTCAACGGATGCTCGAGGCGTTAAAGAATTTCCGACGACTACCAAGCGTGAAAAAGGCTAAACTACTTGGTAATGCGACACCGAATTTTGATAAACTACGAGAACCTGAACCAGAAACGGGATTTTTTAATGCGAAACTGAATAATAGCCAGCGAGAGGCGGTTTTGAGGAGTTTAGCAGCACGGGATTTCTTCCTTATTCACGGACCGCCGGGAACCGGGAAGACAATAGCATGCATTGAGATTATCGCACAGCTTGTCGAGCATGACCGTGAGCAGAAGAGGAGCAGTAAGATTCTTGCTGCGGCAGACTCTAACGTGGCGGTGGATAATCTGGTTGAGCGATTGGATGAAATAGGCGTGGAAGTAGTGCGAATAGGGCATCCTGCACGTGTAATCCCTTCTCTAAGGAAAAGAAGCCTTGATTATCTGGTTCAGGCAGTGCCGGAATACATAAAGGCGCAGGAGCTTAGAAAGAAAGCCAATGCGATAAAAGAACGTATGAAGAAATCCTTTAGCGTGCCTGAAATGCGATGGCGCAGGGGTTTGAGTGACGAAACGATAATGCAACTTGCAAGTGAGGGAAAAACCACACGGGGCATACCGCGGGAAAAGATAGAAGGAATGCGGAACTGGCTTGATTTGAAACACGGCACGGATAAGTTATTCAGCGATGCGAGAGCACTGGAAGAGCGAGCGATAAAGAGGATTATCCACGATGCAGAGGTGATTTGCGCAACGAACAGCACCGTGGGTTCGGAAATACTCAAAGGCGAGCGGTTCGATTTTGCCGCTATTGACGAAGCAACACAGTCTACTGAACCCTCTTCCTTAATCTCCGTGCTCTCTGCGAAGCGTTTTATCATGGCTGGCGACCACAAGCAGCTTCCACCTACGATTTTGAACGATGAAGCATCAAGAGGAAACCTGAGCAAGAGCTTGTTTGAACGGCTTTTGGAGCTGCACGGAGCTAAAATACGAGCTATGCTTGACGTGCAGTATAGAATGAACGAAGAGATAGCGGAATTCCCCAGTAAGGAGTTTTACGGCGGTAAGCTGAAGGCAGATGCAAGCGTGAAGGAACACAATCTGCTGGATTTGGTGCCGGAACCGAACTCGAGATTAAAGCCCGAAGACGCTAAACCGTTTTTGTTTGTTGATACCTGCAGCAGCGAAGGTTACAGGGAGAGAACGAGAGCAGGGTCTACATCTAAGGAGAACGCAGGAGAAGCGAAATTGGTCGCGGCTATTGCAGAACGGTTGTTAAGCTTGGGTGTAAAACCAGAGGATATCGCAGTTATATCGCCCTACGTTGATCAGGTTGCACGCATAAAAAAGGAGTTAAGAGTGGAAGGACTGGAGATAAAGACGGTAGATGGGT
>JAYEII010000164.1:0-3702 GCA_034660015.1 Methanobacteriota archaeon
ATTGCGATAAGCATAAAAGGCAGGTATAACTCAATCCTCTCAAATCTCAATGAGATGCGTTTTGTTTCCTGCATTGAGTCAACTTTTGGGGGTAATGGCTGTACTCCTTTCATTTTATGTTGCGCTATGAAAAAGAAAACCTGTGCTAAAAGAAAAACAAAAAATTTCTCGTGGAATAAACCCTTTCAGGGTTTTCGGGAACGTGGGCAGAGCCCACGATGTGTAATCTTGTGGTTAATTATTTCCAATTCCATCTAAGATCATGCCAATTATACTGCCGCACACGATGATCAGTCCAAGCGCGTAAATCACCCGCCCCATGCCCGTCAAAATGGATTCAAGCGCCTCAAAAGGTTCGCCAGCTAAAATCCCTACAAATATTGATACGGTGATCAAACTCAAAAAAGGATGAATCTTGAACCAGGTGGTCATGACCAGGATGAGAACCAAAGCGAGGAAAAAAATGAGTATTGGCGTCATGTTCACGAACAACAATATCAAAATGCTCTCCTAACACAATCCTCCGTCTTGCATAACTTCACTTCTGCATCTCCACACAGAAGAGGCACGTATCGCAGCATTTTACCTGAGTTGGTCAATACGCAATCGTAGTGCTCAAAAGCAGGAGACACCACGAAGCAGGTATCGCAAATCACCTTAACGCCGTAATTAGCTATCCGCTCCGCTATTTGCTGCATTTGAGCGTTCTGCATTACTGCACGTGCGGTGAATATAAAGAACTCAAGATTTTTTTTTATCTTTCTTCCTTTACCTTCGCATTCTGCTCTCAAGAGTTCGTATACCCGTTTCAGTTCGATAGAGGAGCAATGCGGGCAGCCTATCGCTATCACGTCGGGTTCGCTGGAGCTGACGTAAAAGGCATCTATATCCTCTTTTTCTATCTCTATTTTCTCATCGGGTTCTAAATTCAACTCCTTTTCATCAACGCCCGTTACAGCTTCTGGCGTTATTCCTTTTATATGATACATACCTACGGACCCGGTGGCTCCTATTGCGGCGGATAAATGTTTCAGCTCATCTTTGCTCGGAAGCAAGAAAGGGGGAAGTTCTATCAGCGGTATTTTATTTTCTACAAGATTGCCTATCAGAAACCCGAGGGCGCTGTAGTCTGCATCTACGAGGTTGCAGTTCACACACACACTTATCTCCGGCTTCCGGTTCTCAGATTGGTGGAGCCCATAAAAAGGTGTTTTTCCTATAAGCGCAGCGGCAAGAGCCGAAGGTGCTCCCTCCATGTTCGTCCTCGCACCCAGGACAGAATTAGCGTACAAAACAGCCGATGATTCCGCCCATGCGATATGTTCGCCCTTTGCCGGTGCATGACCGATGAGATAAGGGATGCAGGTGCATTCGGCGGAGATGCCAAGTTTTTTATACGCATCAAGCACGTTTGTCTGATTAACCGCAAACGCTTCTGAAATGCCCATTTCCACCCATTTCTCGGTGTCCATACCAATAGGATTTAAGGTGCTTTTTACTTTTACCGTGCCCTCAAGGCGGTTTATGAATTCAAAAGCGTCACCGATGGTTTTGTAAGATACACCCGATAGGTGTGCGCTTTTTATGGGTATTAACCTGGATGCGTGATTTATGTCGCCAATTGCGACAAGAATTTCCATCGCTTTTTGCTTCGTCCATCCTTCCCCTCCTTCGTATATCCGCTCTTCTTCTTTGGTTAGGTGCATTTGTCGTTTCCCTACTTGCGATTAAAAATCTTTCTTTACACTTTTTCTTTTTTACAAAAAACCCTTTTGCAAGCAAAAGCCTTTACGGAAAATTCGCTTCGCAGAAAACCTGTGCTAAAAGAAAAAACTAAGAGAATGTTTTTAGTCAAGGTTTTTACTAAGCCCTTACAGGGCTTGCGGGGTCGTGGGGCAGAGCCCCACATAAGAAAGGTTTATTGAAAGGTATTTAAACACGTAAATCAATGAAAACATTGGTGATAACAAAAATGGTAAAAGTATCTTTGGATTTGGAAGAGGATTTGCATAAAGCGATAAGGAAGAAAGCGATAGACAAAGGGATAACAATGAAGGCGCATATAATTGAACTTATCGAAAAGGGCAAAAGAATAGAAGAAACAGAGGATGTAGAAAAGGCTGAAGAGTAGTCTGCTACTGTATAGGCAAATAGTATAGAGGGGTGGTTGGTTATTGTACAGAGAGATGGGATAGTTGGGACTGCCCAAATCAAAAGAATAAAAGTAACTGATGGTATAATGAGACATAAAAGTATAAAAGTTACGAAGATTATCCGGGTTCAAACGAATGTCGTATAATGTAGGTTATATGACACAGGTATCGAAAAACGACTTAAAAAAAAATATTCGCAATTCAAAGGGTTTTTAGATGACTTAAAATATTATATGACACAAAGGCACGAAAAAGAGAAGGATTATATGACATTAAGGGTGTGGCATTATAATCCTCTTCGTATCTCTTATACCTTCTATCACTTTTAATCCTTTGAATACAAAAATGTGATTATTACAAATGGTACAAATAGTACAAATATAACAAGTGCTATGGATGTTACGGGTGGTATTTCGATATGCAAACATTCGGTTTCACGTTTCAGCATTGCTTGCATCTGTATTTGCATTCTCAGCGAATTTTTCGCCTACCCTCAATGTTATTTATTAGTAACGTCTTTTTCTTTCGTTATATCGCAAATATGAGCGCGATTTTGTTCTTGTATATGAAAGATAAGCTCCTTCTTTTTGAGACACGGATTTTTTCTTTCGTTGGGCGGGGCACGGCATTTATCTTTTCATCTGTGTTAATCTGCGTTAATCTGTGTCAATAATTTATTTTCTTGTTAATCTCTTTTGAATCAACCTTTTGTTATAAGGCAGATTAATAAAACACACACCAATCCCAAAATAAGACCGGTAAGACCTGTTTTTAAATTCTGTTTTATTTGTGCTGCGGGAATCAGTTCTTCTACGGAAATGTAGGTCATAAATCCTGCTGCAAGTGCAAGCGAGGCGCCTAATAAATTTAAAGACGTCCCTTTCAAAAAATAGTAGCCAAAAACAAAACCAAGTAATTCAAACAATATTGTCACTGTTACTACAACAAAAGATTTTATTCTCTTTTTCGTTAAGCCGTATAAAGGAACGATTGTTGCGATATTCTCTGGCAATTACCAATTAACCTCAAAAAAGCGATATTAGCCTCCAGGCTAAACCTGCGAATAATAAACCATACAGTATTGATGCTGCGGTTAAAAGCACCGCTTTATTGAAGCCAAATTCTTTAATATACATGCCTAACGCGATTATGCACGGGATTCCAATCGTAGCAGCAACACCAAAGGTATAAATCTGAAGAGGAGTTAAAACTGAGGATACTTTACCGCCTAAAACTAACAGAAGCATTGAGCCGGTTAAATCCTTCTGCATAAATCCAAATACCAACGGGATAATGGCTACATCAGGCAAGTCTAACCACCCGGTAATCGGCGATAGAGGTGCCACGATCACATTGGTGAGTCCTAAAGCATCCAATCCCGCGTATGCCACTCCACCTAAGAATAACAGGGGTACAACGAGATATACAAAGGTCTTCATTCTAATCCAGCTCTTGGTAACGATATTTCCAATTGAAGGTATTCTATAAGGGGGCAATTCCGGCAATTCATAGAGCACTGGCTTCTTCTCTATTCGTGTAATCCTCTTCA
>JAYEII010000165.1:0-3681 GCA_034660015.1 Methanobacteriota archaeon
ATCAATTGTTACGTTAGGAGTCGAAGGAAAATCGAGTTGCTTATGTCGTCCTATTGGATAAATAAAATGTTTTTCTTTACCTTGACCCCAACCGTAAATGTAACTGGCTATACAGCCAGCTACCATATCTACCTCATCATCATAATGTTCGTTAGCTGACAACCGAGTTACTGTTCCATTAAAAACTGTTATTAATTCTCCTATGGTGAAATTAGAGCGTTCTATAGGCTTATCACTTAAATCAGCAAATCCGTTTCTGAACATCCAGTCTCTCATCTCTTCTAATGTGGACTTATTGACAAACAGCCAGTCAAAATCCTCTGAATCCATCTGTCTATCTTGAAATTCATCACACCAAAATATTGTTTTCTTTGTATGATGCGGAAGCCCGTCTTCATATACAAATCCAACTTCTGGAGAAATTGGATAATAAATAGCCATAGCACTCCACCCTAAACCAATATCAGCTTCTAAGGGATAATTTGCAGCCCTCCAGGGAAGATTCTCATCTTCCAGAATTTCATCAGTCTCCTTTATGTAATCATACATAGTAGAAACATAATCCTTAACTCTCTGGTCTACTTGGTCATCACCGACAGTGACTACAGAACCGTAATCTAACGCTAAAGCTAATGCAACCCTCGCATAATCCTTATCTATTCTATTTTCCTTTGCTAACCAGAACAAAACTTCCAATTGAGTATTATATTTCGGGGTTTCAAAATTTATCCAATGTCCTTTCTCCTCTGGCGGAATACCATACTTCTCTATTAATTGTAAACCTTGCTTGACTTCTGGATCATCACTTCTCATTAGATTTGCAATCTGTCTTATGGCTTCTACTTCTTCTTGCTCAATTCCATCTTGAATTTTAGGTAGATTATTTAGATCGTCCTCAAGATATCCCAAGTCCTTTACAAACTCAGATGCAGAGGTGGGAGTGAAAGAGGGTGTTTTCGCTGGTTCATCTGGTGTAGGTGTTGGGACAGGTTTCTGAAGCTGCTGTACACATCCACAAACCAAAACTATTACCAATGCTAATATTGACGCAATGATGATTTTTCTCATATTCACCTTCCTCTGAAACTTTTTCAGTCTCTTTTTATTCAAATAATTCATAAGGGTAATATAACATTTACATGACCGGCCCCGCAGAAGGCAAATTGCCACTGAATGCAAAAGTTCACCTCAACGCAGAAGAACTGCCCAATGCGCGTGTTTATATCCATCTGAAGGGTTATTCGCGAGCTACCGTGACGCATCTCGACATCGAGCATCCAAAGCTTAACAGCATCATCCCGCCTAAAGCAAAGACATCTAATTGGATTGTAGGAATTGAAAACGGGATATTGATTATAACTTCAAAAGGTGATAAGGTGCAAATCCTACATCCCTTGCTCAATAAAGTGCTTCAACACGGCGAAAAGACAAAAACCTTAGTTGGTGGCAAATTCGGCGGTGTTTTCATCGGTTTCAGGAAACGCGAAATAAGCAAACTTGAACAAATCGCAGCAGACATTCTTTCTGAGGGAATAGCCAATAGCCAATAGCCAATAGCCAATAGGGAATGGGTGTGATTTCCATTTGGCTATTGGATAACTCAAAAATAGTTAAAGATGGAAGAGAAAGAGGTGTTACAAAAAACCGCTAAACCGCCAACCCGCTAAACCGCTAATTTGCCTCACCCCTTACCCCCCAACTTCCCGGACAATTGCATCCCCCACTTCGCCGGTCTTTGATTTACCTCCAAGGTCGTACGTTCTCACCTTTCCCTTCCTCAAGACCGTTTCAATCGCGTTTAACACTTTTTGTGATGCGCTTTTCTCACCAATATTCTCTAAAAGCATGGCACCCGCCCAAATCGTGGCTATTGGGTTTGAAACGCCTTTACCTTTGTATTTCGGTGCAGAGCCGTGAATCGGCTCGAACATGGAAACGCCATCAGGATTTATGTTCGCTCCCGGTGCGAGCCCCAGACCGCCTTGAATCATCGCACCGAGGTCGGTAATAATGTCGCCAAACATGTTTGGCGTAACCACGACCTGGTACCATTCGGGGTTCTTAACGAGCCACATGCATATCGCATCCACGAAATTAAACTCGGTATCTATCCCCCGATATTCCCGTGCAACGTCGTTAAATATCTCCCTCCAGAACCCGTAGGCATGCGTTAGCACGTTCGCCTTGTCCACACTCGTCACCTTTTTCTTGCCTTTCTCCTTCGCAAGCTCAAATGCGAACTTTATCACTCGCTCGCAGCCCTCTCGCGTCACGACACCGATTTGATATGCGAGTTCGTCTGCATCGGACTCGATGTCCAGCCCGAACTTAATATTATAAAGTTTCCTTACGATTTCCAGCTCCTCTCTTTTTTTACTTTTTCCTCTTCCTTCTCTTTTCATCCTGCCGCCAATACCGACATAGAAATCCTCGGTGTTCTCCCTCACAACACTGAAATCTATGTCTTCTGGACCCTTGCCAGCCAGCGGCGTGTTGACACCTTCCAGCAGTTTCACCGGTCTCAGATTCACGTACTGGTCAAAATAGAACCGCATAGTAAGCAAAATACCCTGTTCTAAAACACCTGTTTCTACCCGCGGGTCGCCTATGCTCCCGAAATAAATTGCATCACTCCGTTCCAGCTCTTTTAGCGTATCCTCACCGATTAACTCCCCTGTCTTCAAGTAATGCTCTGCACCGTGCGGATATTCTGTCCAGTCGAGTTCAAAACCATCGAGGTCGGAAACCGCTTCAAGCACCTTTTTACCTTCGCTTATTATCTCTGCCCCGATACCATCGCCCTGAATTACCGCTATTTTATACCTTTTCATTTTATCTTCCTTCTATTTAAGACACAGATTTACACTGATTTACGCAGATTTATTTTAGTTTAACCGTGTTGATTCTTTTCATCTGTGTTAATCTGCGTTAATCTGTGTCAATAATTATAATTTATTTTCTTGTTGCTCTTTTTTTTCCTCTTTAACTTCTCCTTATCCTTCACCTTTACCTCTTTCCCCCTCCTTCTTGGCACTATTTCCAGCTCGGCATGCTCAAACTTAGCGTTTAGTTCTTCACCTTGCTGCAAATAATCGAGAAATAATGCCAGTGCTGCTATTTCCGAGTGCGGTTGATTCGATACTGCAACGTTCCAGTCCGCTGCATCGAAAATATCGTAGGGAACCTTCTCAGCACCTACTACAACCATCATACGAGCTTTTTCTTTTTTCGCTTCTTCCCTTATTTCATCTATCACATCAAGGAGGTTCTCACCATACATCGTGAGATGACATACTTTTCCTCCTTCTCGCTTCCAGCTCTTTACTTCGTCTTTCCATTTCACACCTGTTTGCACAAAGAAATCACCACCCCATCTCGTTGTTACTTCTTCTATACTTCTTCCTATGCCTCTATCATCCGAAGCGAGCAGCATGCCTTTAGCGCCCAATGCGCGTCCAACTAATCCGACATGCGTGGTTATCCGTTTGTCCCTTTCCGGGCGGTGCCCTAATCTCAGCACTATTAGTTCCATGTATTGCGCTTTTTCTTTAAAAGTTTTAAGAGAATATTTATCAAAAAAGGCTTTGTAGAAAAGAAAAAACAATTTGAAAAGGAGAAAATCATGGAACTTCTAACGGTAATAATCGTTTTAGCACTGACAGGTGTGGCAGTTGGATTTGC
>JAYEII010000166.1:0-3667 GCA_034660015.1 Methanobacteriota archaeon
TTGATACGGTCATTTGCTGCAGCGCATTACACAACATGGTAAATCCGGAAAAAGCTTTATCGGAGATGAACAGGGTGTTAAAGCCAGAAGGACGGCTGATAGCTCCAACTATATGTCAGGGTGAGTATTTTAAACACAAGCTAATGATGACGATTTTCAAACTCGTAGCAGGTTTTCCTGTTTTTCATAAGTTCAGCTTCGAGGAGTTATCAAACCTCGTCACGGAATCCGGATTCGTTATCAGGAATAAAGAGATTATACGTGAAATGGTATTCCCTATTGCATATATAGTCGCTGAAAGGAGTAAAGAAAATGTTTAGAAAAGTAATGCCCGCTATCATCTTTGGTGTAGTTTACGCAGCATTAATTCTACTTGGCTGGGGACTTGATGATGTAGGTGGTTTTTTCTCGCACCCTGCAAGGCTAATTCTATTTGGGGTTACGATTACCGTGAATACGCTGACAATGTTATTCAAAGATAAATTTAACGTAGAATTTTTTAGAAAGGGTGAAGGTGAAAAGGAAGACCCTAAAGAAAAATTGGTGGGTGTAGCACTGCCTACTTTAATTGGATTCTTAATAATATTTGTTGCTCCTTATTCGGATAGCCATAATTTTCTCACCATAAATGGAGGAGATATTTTGCGCTATTTTGGGCTAATCGTCTTTCTTGTTGGCTATATTTTTATGATTTGGGCACCGCTGCATTTAGGGAAGCAGTTTAGCTGGCTGGTTACAGTCCAGGAAGAGCACGAATTAATTACTGATGGTCCATTCAGATACATGAGGCATCCAAGATACAGCGGAATTATCCAGTGGATATTCGGGGTTGCTTTAATTTTTGTTTCTATTGCGGGTCTGGTGCTGGCGGTATTGATGTCGGCGTTGATGCTGCTGCGTATTCCGAAAGAAGAGAAGTTGCTTCATGGGGTGTTTGGTGAAGAATGGGAAGATTACTGCAGGAGGGTAACTAAAAAAGTGATACCTTATGTCTACTAAAAATGATTACCTTAAAAGATTCAGTAGAAATAAAAACAACGCCTGAAAAGATTTTTGAGTGGTTTGACCATCTCGTTGAAAATTCTTTCCTTTAGATTTGGCTGGTTATTTTCAAAACTTGCAAAAGATAGAGTTGAGGCTGTCAAAAAACATATAAAAGAAGAAGGAGAAAATCTGAAAAGATTGTTAGAAAGGTGAGAAGCATTTGTTTAGCTAACCACAAGATTACACAACACTTTTTCTTTTTTACAAAAAGAAAACCTGTGCTAAAAGAAAAACAAATATATTCTTTTGGTAAAGCTTTTCTTCCTAAGAAAAGGTTTCTTGTGGACTCTCGTGGGTTTTTACATTAGCTATACAAATAAGGAGGAAAAATGAATGATTACGCGACAACCCCTATTGCGCCTGTCCGAGACGGAGATACATGTTTGCTACTCCCCTTTTCTATACTGCCCCCGCTGTATTTCCTTTTAAGATAGCGTTCACACTGCTTTAATCTGGCATAGCCCAGCATCGTGCCAAGAATAAAGTCCTCCTCATCCGTCAGGTTTGACAATGACGTGAAATGCATCTGCTTGATGACATCAATGCAGATAGAATCGCCGAAAAAGACATTTATCTTCTTCTCATTCACTTCTTGAATATAATAATCTATCATTGCCCAGTTCAGCCTCTTTTCAATCGCAGTCCTGTTCGTTGCTCTTGCCGTATGAAGGACAAGTGTTCTCAAGCCTTTTTTATATTCCTGTATATGATGCGTAAGTACGTCCATATTTCATCTTCTGCCCTGCATCCGCTCGCTTGCTTCGCCGCCGGCGTGAAAAAATAAAAAGGGAATTAAAGCAAAGCTAAAGCGCTTTAGCAACCTTTAATCCCCATGCTTCGGCATCTGCAAATGCGGGCTCAACTTCCCCGTCAACCTTGAATCCTTCGACGGCAATTTCCGCACCGCATTTTTTCAGCGTTTCTTCAAGCATATCTACCGCCACGCAGAACGAATCAGCATACTCCTCGCTATCTCCCGGACCAAAAACCGCTGCCTTTTTACCTTCCAGAGATATGCCGTCCATCGCTTCCTGGAACTCCACGAAATCATCCTGCAAGTCGCCCTCGCCCCACGTAGAGCACCCGAACACAATCGCATCATTGCCCGCGAGCTCATCAACACTTGCTTCTGTCACGTTCTTCACCGTTACCGACGCCATCCCTTGCTCAAGCCCCGCTGCTACATGCTCTGCCAGCATTTCCGTATTCCCCGTTGTCGAACCAAATACCAAAATCACGTTTGCCATTTTTATCCCTCCTTTTATTTTTGTGTAGGGATGTGTATGGCAGTTAGGTGCATAAATAACGAACCCTAATAAGATTAGAAAGGGAAAGAAAAACCAAAATTAATTAGGCGACATTATTTGTATCCCTAACAACTTCTTTCAAATTATGACATGCGAATGCGAATGTGATTGCGATGGGGGATGCAAAGAGTGCCGATGCAAGAACAGGTCATCCGAAGACGAGGTGGACGAAGGTCGGAATGTAAGCGGGGACTCGTAAGAGAGTATGGCGCGCGGAATAAGCATTGACCACCATAGGGAAGTAGCAATCTATGCGGTATTAATATTTGTAGCGATGCTGAACTTGACGCTTATGGCACCATGTATTAAAGAATTTATCATTGACCGTTTCGGTGCCAGTAACACCGAAGCGAGTATGTTCTTCACACTTGAGATGCTTGCATACGTGATTTTTGCCGTTGCCTGGGGTTCGCTCTCGGATAAGTGCGGTAAGAGAAAACCATTCATTGTTTTCGGATTCGGCGGCTCTGCGGTTCTATATTTTCTGATGGCACAGGCGAATTCACTGTCCCTTCTTTTGATACTCCGATTTATACAGGGTGCTATCACGGTTATGGCATGGTCGCTCGTGATGACGAGTGCGCTGGACTGCGTGCAGAGAACGAGTTATGGCAAGACGATGGGCGTGATTGGTATGGCAATGATGTTGGGCATGGCATCAGGGGCGCCAATTGGAGGCTTGCTGGCAGAGAAATATGACGTGTTTTTTCCAATGTATTTCGCTTCTTTCCTATTCCTGACAGGCACCCTGCTCTCCGCAGTCCTGATAAGAGAGGTTCGCATTGAAAACAACCCAGATACAATGCGCGAATCCATAAAAGTTCTGAGCGAGGAAAGAAAACTCGCAATTCCTTACGTTTTTAGTTTTGTTGACCGATTTACGGTTGCATTTTTTATTCTTGCATTCCCCCTGTATCTGTTTGATGCCTTTGGATTCAGCATTGCAGAACGAGGGCTGTATCAGGCACTGCTGCTATTCCCTTTTATTCTGCTCCAGTATCCATTTGGAAAGCTGTCAGATAAAATAGGCAGAACCCTGCCTCTTATCATCGGTTCGTTTTTCTATGGATTGGAGATGTGCCTGGTGGGATTCGTGGGCAGAACAACGCTTATCGCACTAATGCTCTGCTGTGGCGTGTTCGCAGCGATGATGTTTCCATCAACCATCGCGCTGGCGGGAGATATATCACCGCGGAATAAGCGAGGCACCGCGATAGGCGGGTTCAATGTTTTCGGCTCGCTGGGTTTTGTAGCGGGTTTTTCCGCTGCTGGGATTCTTTCTGATATGTATGGATATTGCACGAGTTTTATTTTAG
>JAYEII010000167.1:0-7237 GCA_034660015.1 Methanobacteriota archaeon
AGAAACTTTTGTATTCCAAATCAGAGCAGTTTCCTGATTTTATGTTTAAAGCGATAAAGCACGAGGATAAATTAACTCGTGGCAGTTTGTTGGAGTTGAAAGACTCAAAAAGTGGTAGTATAGCGTCGTTCAACTCGACGCTGCCCACAAAATACAAAAGTCTTGAGGAGATAAATGTGATTAATGGTAAGAACCTCGTATCAAGAGTTGCTTCGATTATAGACGGCGATGAATTATCTTCGGAAAGATTTTATCATACCCTTGAGAGGAGATGTTTTTATCTTGTAAGAACACACGCTGGTAAAGACGACAAAGTGAAAATTTCCGTTGTGGATGGCTCGTTTTTTGAAACTGTTCCCAAAGAGCATCTTATTTATCAGATGTTTTTGAATATTTTGCATACTCATATAGAGAAAAAAGAAATCAAAATGTCACCGGAGACACTTATCCAGCTTGAAGAAGCTCTTTCACATGTTACCGACCAAACAATAATAGCAAGTTCGCAAATCATAGAAAAAGCGTCAGTGCGACCACGACTGAGAATTATGGCAGAAGTGCATTCCGAAGGAAATCCACACAGCAGTTTTTATCCAGAAGTTTCTGAGCGAAGTTTAAATTTCATTGTCGGTGCACCTGCATATAAAAAAGAACTTGCCGGCGTAATATCTCAAAAGATACCTGAGACAAAGATGTTTACTATTCAACACAAAAGGAATGGGGAACATGTTGTCTTTCAATTTAGATTCTAATTTAAATGCCCCTTCGCCTAACGTAGCATATACGCTGCGGGCTAACGCTCTTGCGCTTCGGGACATTGCTCTCTTCGGGACAACTTTGCATATACCGAAAACCTTAGACGAAATGCAAACTCGCATCATTTTTTCCTTTCAAACAATACTTCCCCTTCATACAAAATCTTGACGATGCGGTGATGGGGTATTTCTGCTCCTTCTGCTTTCAGACTAAGAAAGGATTTTCCTATATGCACGATTTCTCGCCCAGAAATCCTTTTCAAATCATTCGGAGCGCCTCGATGCAGATAAACTACTTCTAATTCGTCAAAGTCCATCCTTTCATCCCACTTGACCTTATTCAATATTTCCCGGACTTTCATATTTTATAATATAAGAGCATACAATTTCCTTATCAAATGGTGAAGCGTTATCTCGCCTATTATATCCCCGTTTTCTACTACCGGCATTCTTCTTATCCTACGGGTTATCATCTTATCTAAAATATTTTCAACCTTTTCATTTGGCTCGCATTTTATTGGGTCTCGTGACATTAGATGCGAAGCCTCTTCGAAAGAGCTATATGGTAAAGACCTTTTATCAGGGACACCCACAGAAGGTATCCTTTTCTTAGGAGAAAGGATATGAAGAACATCGTATTCGGTTATTATTCCCACCAATTTTTTGCTTCCTTTGCTTTCAACAACCCAAACGTGGTCGCTTACATTTAGTATTGATAAAACATCTATTAGATCAGCATCTTTATCTATTATTGGAATATCCTCTGCCTTTTTGTCCATTATATCCTCTGCTGCCGTCTCATAAAACTTCTGTAACATTTCTTCGTCTGTCTTTTCTTCTTCCATCTTATCCTCCAATTTCAATTTGATTTTGATATATTAATATTTCAATTTCAAGTACCAGCTTCTTTAGCTTTGAAAATAGCATATTTAGCTAAAGGAGGGGCAATAAGTTCATTTATGATGACAGAAGCAAGTACGGCATTCACCAGTATAGCACCAAAAGTAGGAAATGTACGCTCTGCTAAAAGAATTAGACCAACCGTAACGCCAGCCTTTGGTAACAAGGCGAGACCCAGATAATTCTTTACGGTATCGGGTGCATGAGAGATGGTAGCACCTACTCGTGTTCCCGCGTATTTGCCGAAGCACCGGGTTAAAACGATTAACAAAGCTAATAAAAAAGCAGATTTCATAACACTTAAATCGAAATGCAATCCTGCCAGAACAAAAAACATTGCAAAAATCACGTCTTCTATTTCTTCAACTACAAGAAACATTTCTTTCCTTTTTGCTTTGTTCACCACAATAAAGCCAATGACCATATTTGCTAAAATCGCCGATATTCCTATGTGATTTGTAACTCCGATACAGAGCATTATCATTCCAAAAATTAGTACTAATAGCAGTTCGCGAATTCTTATAAGTCTTGATACATAAACTAAAGCAAAAGCAAAGATGATTCCTATTGCTATAGATTCAGCTATTTGTAAGAAGGGAATGCCAAGCATTTGAATTAAGGATACACTTCCAATTCCGCTTACTAAAGGTTCGGATATACCTAAAGCGATGGAAAATGCACCGATTGCTATTGCATCGTCGAGTGCAACGACAGCCAATAAAGTTGTTGTCAATGGACCTTTCGCTTTATATTCATGGATGATTGCCATAGTTGCTGCCGGCGCTGTTGCACATGATACTGCACCTATAACGAAAGCTATGGGAAAATAAGTCTGGTAGAAAGTTGCTTCTGGAATAGTTAAGATAAAAGGACATAAGAAGGCTATTGCGAGTGTAACAAAAAACCATGCCCCCAAACTTTGAAAAGGCGTTATCCATGCGATGCTTTTCTCTAATTTCCGTAAAGATTCTACATGAAGACTACCACCTACTAAATATGCTATAATGCCCAGAGCAATATCAGTGATTATATCTAAGTTTTCTACTGTTCCCCTTGATATTATGTTTAGAACAGAAGGACTCAACAAAACACCAATGATAATATAACCCGTGATTCTCGGAAACTTTAGCTTTCTCGCTACGCATCCACCAAAAAAACCGATGACTACCATTAATCCTATTGCTAATATGAGGTCCATCTCCATGAGAATTACCTACCTTCTATAAAGTAATGTTTTACCCCGAGTAGATTTAAATTATACCCCCCACCCAGCCAATCCGAATAAAAGTGCAAAGCTCCTCCAAACCGCTAAACCGCTAAACCGCTAAATCCTTGACCTCTCCCTCGTACACCACTTCCGCAGACCCTATCAGATATGCTCCTCCTTCTTTTAGCTCCACCCTCAAATCACCGCCTCTCGTGTGCACCGTAACCGGTCCACTCGCATTTATATATCCCAGTTCGTTCAATGCGAGTACAGAAGCCGTTGACCCGGTGCCGCACGATAACGTCTCGCCTACTCCTCGTTCATACGTCCTCACGCTTAGCTCGTTTGCTTTATCGTCTTCCCGCGGCGTCATCACAAAATCCACGTTCGTCCTGTCAGGAAAAGCGGGATGTGATTCGATGCTTTTTCCTATCGTATCCACATCCAGCTCATCAAAGGAGTCAACCAGAATAACGGCATGAGGATTACCCAAACTTAACGAAGTCAACTGAACCTCACCTATTTGCTCATTCACAAAAAACGGCTCATCTATTCTTTCAAACACGGGCTTACCCATAAAAACCCTGATAGAAACCTCACCAACACCAAAACCCTTCTCATCTGGGTCTTCTACTTCGGGAACAATCAACCCTGCTAATGTTTCTACACGTATTCGCCTGTTTCGCACTAAGCCTTTTTCGTATGCGTATCGAGCAAAGCACCTAATCCCGTTCCCGCACATCTCCGCCTCGGAACCGTCAGCATTGAAAACGCGCATCCACAGGTCATACGAACGCGTAGGCGTGCTGGTGGGTTTGCAAAGGAATAAGACGCTATCTGCACCTACGGAAAACCTTCTCGTGCATAGGAATCGAGCAATCCCCCCCTTCTTTTCGTCCGCTATACGCTGTTCTTGATCGTCTATCAAAATAAAATCGTTACCCGCTGCCTGCATCTTCGTGAATTCGAGTCTCATTTTGATTTTTATTGTATATAAAGTATAACTTCCTTCTATTTAAGACACAGATTTACACTGATTTACGCGGATTTATTTAAGTTTAACATTGCTGATTTTTATCATCTATCTGTGTTAATCTGCGTTAATCTGTGTCTATAATTTGTTTCTTTTATCCTTCACTCAAATGCGCTGCCACTGCCAGACCATGTGCCTGCGAACGCGCTTTTGCAAGTAGATGACTTATCGTTTCGGGTTCGTATATGCACGCATTTATAGACAGATTTCGGGCATCCGAATACGCCTTCTGAATTAACGGTTTTATTGTCAAAGGAGTGGGATAAGCAATGTCCAAAGCCAGCGCCTGCGATTTTATGCTCGCTTCGTTTATCAAATCGCCGATGGTGTAAGAAGTTGGGTATTCGTGCTTTATGTGCGTGCTAAGTGCCAAAGCAGATATTATACCTTCTTTTATATCTGCAAAATATTTCGAGGGGTCTATATGAAGAACGTCAGACGTGAATACCGTCTCGCCTTCTGCATCATACACGGCGCGCAAGTCCAGTCCCTCGGTTACCGGATAGATTTCGAGCTTTGCCAGCATCTCGGCAAGCGGATCTGAAACTTTTTCGCCCTCCTTCACTGCTACTTTCTGTTGTTTTATCTCTACCTTACCGCTGGATATTCCCGCAGGTATGCCCAGATTCTGTAGCTCGCCCACTACCGGTCCCGGCTTGAGCGAAGTAGGTCCTTGTTCTACTACAATGTCGTGCGGAGCAACGGCACCAGCCTTTATCGGAGCCGGTATTTTCCCTTCCTCCATTACTTTATACAAATCAAAAGCATCCAAATCAGTAAACACCAACGCCGTCTGGTCATCTACAAAATCCGCCAGGTCAGTCATCGCGGCCATCCCGCTTTCTTTCATAGATATAGAAATCAGACTATTTTTCGATACTCGCAGCCTTGCTTTATCCGTATCCCTGAATTCTTTTCGTATCCGTTGTAATTGCTTTGCTCCTAATCCCCGTATTTTCGCTACACCTATTGTTTTACTTGCGCTAATCAAATCTTTTATGCTTGAAACCTGCCCCTGCTTCCATTCCATTGCGCGTTTTACCCGCTTTTTCATTTCTCTTCACCACCCCTTTCTATCTCTTCTTTATCCTTACATTGTACATTACATTGTTTGATTATTTATTTGTTCCATTCACCATAAAAATACTATGCCTTTTCGGATATGTCTTCTTCTCAATGATTCTCCTGCTGATGGCTTTCCCGATTTTTCCCTTTTTATCTTGTTCAGGGATTCCTGCTCTAATAGCGGGTTCATTTTTTCACCTCTTACTTTACGGGACTCTTATTATCCCAGCAACACCATCAAACCCCCTATCAAAAGTGTAAATCTCATTTATATCCTCACAGCGCATCACATCCACCGCCAGACTGTCATTCGGGTCCATCTTCAACTCGCTCATCAGTTCTATTGCGCCAATGTAATCCTCTGTTGTGACATCAACAATCCTTACATTGTCCGTTGAGAAGAGCCCGATTAACAGCGAATACAAATCTTCCATTGACAACGCCCTTTTCAAAATATTTGTAACTTCCGACAGATGAACAACGGTTGTTGTTACTTCTTCTTCTCCTTCATTTATCCTCGTTATTGTATCCTTTGCATGCTCCTTCATCTGTTTCTCCTTCTCGGTCAATTCACGCTTCGGCTTGTAATATGCGTAGATGAACACATTCGCATCAAGGAATCTCATAGCTCATAAAATCTCCTTTCGAACTCATCCCAATCTTCTATGTTCATCCCAAGGTCAGCGCTGTCAAAGAATTTGGTTAAATCTACCTTCTTCTTCGGCACTATCTTCAGATACCCCTTTCCTTTTATCACAAATACCTCTTTGCTCTCTTTTAGTTCTTCCGTTCTCCAATCAGATGGTAGAACAAATCTCCCTTGTTCATCCACTTTCTTCTTTTCTACGCCATACATCGTTTTTATCACCATAATGAAATAGATGTTCCATCTATTTAAATTTGTTGGTGAAAAATTATCTACTTGCTTTGAAGACTCATCGCTGAAACCCTCCCGGTAATTTTTAAGCACCGAAAGTTTATCCCTGTCTTGCCGCCTCAAAGTTCAGCTTGCCAGCGAAAATTTTCTGCAATCTGAAGTTTTGCCTTTCTCGATATTCAACAGGCTAAAACAACTTCCCGCACATCTAACCCTCCAACCCGCTAAACAAGTTTCACCGCATTCCCCATCGTTGTCTTCATGTAGATTGAACCTATGTTCTGCCACCCTCGCTCCAAACGCGATTCTATCGCTTTTATCACCGCTGCGCCATTCTCCGCTATGTCCTTCGCATCCATGTCCTTACGGCCTATATTCACCCATAGCGTTGTGGTTTTTGACTTCACCCTGGCGATTTTCTCCAATCTCGACAATATCTGCACCGGGTCTGCCCCCGGGGGGATAGGTTCGGGCATCTTGCCCTTTGGACCTAAAATAGTGCCCAGGCTCTTACCCACAAGCGCCATAAGCGAGACATCGGCAAGGAAATAATCGTATTCATTCACCAGCTCTCGTGCTTTTTTCTTATCCATTGACTTTAACTCTTCGGGGTCTATTACGCCGGCACCTGCCTCTTTCGCTTTTAATGCTATCTCACCGCTACCAAAAACACCTATCTTCGGCTTCTTGAACTTCTTTGGTAGCGTCACATCTACGTTTATCCTGCTCTTCGGCTGTTTCAGGTCTACCCCCTTCAAATTTATGCAGAGGTCTACGCTTTCAACGAATCCCCGCTCTTTCGACTTCAATACCTTTTCCACTGTTTCCACTATCTCTTCAGCTTCCATATTTACCAAACGAACCAGAATTAAATAAAACCTTTCTCGTGGTTTTCTATCTCAACTTTCCCTTCTTCTATGTCCCCCTGCATTTCCTTTGCATCTTTGCCTTCCACCTTCACACGCATTGAAACACAAGTGCCTATTACTTCTTTAACAGCCCCTTTCAACGATGCCGCCAGCATTTCTCCTCTCTTCTTTTTCGCTATCTCCTTTATTTGTTCCATGGATATATCACCGGCATAATCAGTTGCAGACTCCGTTTTTGCCTTCTCAATCCCTAACTCCTTCTTTATCAATGCAGACGTCGGCGGTGTGCCCACACGTATGTCTACTTTTCCACCATCAACGGTTATCTTCACCGGGACTTCCATTCCTGCATAGTCCTTCGTAAGCTCGTTCATACTGCCCACCACTTCCTTTATATTTACTCCAAGCGGACCCAGAGCAGGCCCCAAAGGAGGTCCTGGGCTTGCTTTTCCACCTTCTATCAGGACTTCAACGACGCTCATTTTTTCTCCCTTTTCTGTTAATTTTTGATAACATTATTTTATTTCTTTCCAT
>JAYEII010000167.1:7337-11424 GCA_034660015.1 Methanobacteriota archaeon
CGGACCCAGAGCAGGCCCCAAAGGAGGTCCTGGGCTTGCTTTTCCACCTTCTATCAGGACTTCAACGACGCTCATTTTTTCTCCCTTTTCTGTTAATTTTTGATAACATTATTTTATTTCTTTCCATGTAAATCTATTATATCTATTAAAATTAAAGAAAACTTTCTCGTGAAAATCTGTGTAATCCGTGGTTAGAAAAGAGAAAAAATGGGGTCAAAGATTGGTGAAATATTAGAGTCAAAAGAGATCAGTTTAGATGCGCTATCGGGTAAAATCGCCGCGGTAGATGCGTCTATCACGCTTTACCAATTTTTAAGTACCATCCGCCAGCCAGATGGAACGCCACTGAAAGATTCCTCCGGTAGAACGACTTCGCATCTTTCCGGGTTAATATATCGCACAGCCACTTTAATGGAGAAGGGGATAAAATTCGTATTCGTTTTTGATGGCAAACCACCAGAGCTAAAAGTGAAGGAACTCAAAAACCGGTCGGAACGGCGAGCCCAAGCAATGCGGAAGTGGGAAGAAGCGAAGGTGTTGTTCCCCGAAGAAGCCTTTAAGTACGCTCAAGCATCGTCAAAGGTGGACAAGCCGATAGTAGAAGATGCAAAGACGCTTTTGGCATATCTGGGCATTCCGTGTTTGCAGGCGCCTTCGGAAGGAGAAGCTCAAGCAGCGTATATGGCTCAGAAAGGCGATGCCGAGTTCGTTTCGTCGCAGGATTACGATTCGCTGCTTTTTGGCACTCCCGCTATGGTAAGAAATCTCACTGCTTCGAGGAAAAAGGCAAAGCTTGAGGTCATCGAATTAAAAAAACTCGAAGAAAAACACGAGATAACCCGTGAACAGCTTGTAGACATCGCAATTTTAGTGGGGTCCGACTTTAATCCCGGTATAAAAGGCATAGGCGTTAAAACGGCACTAAAACTGATAAAAAAACACCACGATATCGAAAAACTAATGGCACAATCCGAGATAGGGAAAAAAGGTGGAATCGAGGATTACGCACTCGTTCGTGATATCTTCTTGCATCCTGACGTAAATAGGGGTTATGAACTAAAATGGGCAAATCCGGATGAAGGGAAAGTAAAAGAATTTCTTTGCGAGGATCATGATTTCTCAGAAGAGCGTGTGAGTAAAGCGTTGGAAAAAATCTCACGGTCAAAACCTGATGTTCCACAGCAGAAGATAGGGCAGTGGCTGTAATTTGACAATGTCTCGGTGATTTAAAATTTACCGCAGAGAACGCAGTTTAGAAGCTTAGAGGTTTAGAGGCTTAGATTGTTAGTTTTTGTTAGTCCAGCTAATCCCGCCAAACCGCCAAACCGCTAACCCGCTAAACTATATATAGTCCTAATTTTATCATACTTTAACTAAATAAATCAACAAACAAACTTTCTTAGCAGGGGTAAGATGTCCAAGAGACACAGACCAAGAAGAGGCTCACTTGCCTTTTCACCGAGGAAACGAGCAAGAAGCGAAACGTGCAGAATAAAAAGAGATGAATTAGCCACAGGCAGGAAACTACAGGGGTTTGTAGGCTATAAAGCGGGGATGACACATCTCGTCCTGACGGATAACGCTCCTCACAGCCAGACAAAAGGGATGCGGATTTCTGTTCCTGCAACGATAATAGAGGTGCCGACTATGAAAGTAGAGGCTCTTCGGCTCTATAAAGCTACCTGTTACGGTAAAAAGGCGGCAACGGAAGTATGGGCAGCAGGCGAGACAGGAAATACTGCTGACCTGGATAAAATAGCGGATATAATCAAAAGTTCAGACCGCGATTTGAGTTTGAGCATAATCGTTTCTACATCACCCGAACTTGTGAGCGGATTGCCGAAGAAGAAGCATGAGCTGATGGAGATAAAGATGAGCGGGGAGATAGAGAAAGACCTCGAATATGCACAAGAAGTGTTTGGAAAGGAGATAAGAATTGAGGATATATTTAAAGAGGGTGATTTTGTAGATGTTACTGCGCTGACAAGGGGAAAGGGCACACAAGGACCTGTGAAGCGGTGGGGCGTGATGATACAGAATGCAAAAGCACGGAGGTCCGGGAGAGGGCGCCATGTGGGTTGTATTGGCGGCTGGACACCGCGCCGTGTAAGGTGGAAAATACCTCAGATGGGGCAGACCGGGTATCAACAGCGAACCGAATGTAATAAGCGAGTACTGAAAATTGGAGAGAATGGAGAAGAGATAACGCCAAAAGGAAGCTTTTTAAACTACGGCATGGTAAGAAATGGCTATATCTTGCTAGAAGGCAGTGTTCCGGGACCGAAAAAGAGACTTGTAAGAATCTCTCATGCGATACGACCTCATCCTAAGCCCATTATGCCTGAGATTGTTTATATAAGCAGAGAATCACAACAGGGGCATTAAAAAACCTTTCTTTCAAAAAGAAAGCTTTACCAAAGAAACATAACATACGTCAATCATACGTTAATAAATACGTAATAAAAAAAGTAAAATAAGAGAGATGGTGAAAAAAGCAAAAGTACTGGACCTGTCAGGGAAGGCTGTAAAGGAAATAACACTGCCCATGGTATTTATGGACGAGTACAGACCTGACTTGATACGAAGAGCTGTGCTGGCAATGCAGTCCAATCGGCGGCAGCCGAAAGGTCCAACACCATTGTCGGGACGAAAGACATCGGCAGAGTGCTGGGGCACGGGCAGAGGAATGGCAAGAGTCCCTCGAATAAAAACAGGCAGTAGAGCCGCTCGCGCTCCTCAAGCAGTTGGTGGTAGAAGAGCACACCCGCCAAAAACGGATAAAGTCTTAAAACTGAAAATAAACAAAAAAGAAAAGCGAAAAGCGGTGGGGTCTGCTATCGCTGCTACCATAGACCAGAACCTTGTACGGAGTAGAGGGCATAGGTTCAGCGAGGGGGTTGGGCTACCAATAGTGGTGGAAGATACATTCACGAGTTTGGAAAAGACCTCAGAAGTAGAGGCGTTTTTGAAGTGCATTGGTGTGTGGGATGACATACTTCGTGCGAAAGCGCGAAAAGTGAGAGCAGGGAGAGGAACGACAAGAGGGAGAAGATACAAGTCAAGAAAAAGCATTTTGATTGTTATCTCAGAAGAGGAAGAAACAGCAGAGACTAAGAAAATAAAATTTAAGGGTGCGAAAAATTTACCGGGTGTGGACGTGTCTTACGTGGATAAGCTAAATGCGGAATTGCTTGCACCGGGGACACATCCCGGCAGACTAACCATCTGGTCGGAATCTTCTCTCAACTTTTTCGCTAAAAACTTTACTGAGGCAAGATAAAAAATGGAGATAAAAGAGAAACTAAAACATATTGTACCAAGTGAGAAGGCCGCTCTGATGATAGATTCGGAGAATAAGCTCCAGTTTATCGTTGATTTGCGGGCGAATAAACGAGAGATAAAGAACGAAGTGGAAAGCGTATTTGAAACTTCGGTGAGGGGCGTGAAGACAATGATAACGTTTAAAGGAGAGAAGAAAGCAATAATAGAATTTGAAGAGGATGGAAAAGCAAAGGAAATAGGCACTTCACTTGGAATACTATAGATATATAAAGAACGGGTAGGGTAGGCGTTGTAGACAAAAAATGGGAAAAAGAATAATAGCACAGCGGCGGGGAAAAGGTTCGTCCACTTTCAGGGCGCCCTCTCACAAATACAAAGCAAATCTGGAGCATGTGAGCGTGAATAAGGGCGAGACGGTATCAGGAACAGTTGAGGAAATAGTGCATGACCCCGCAAGAAGCGCACCTATTGCCCGCATACGAATAGAAAGGGAAGAAAAAACTGAACACCGATTTGTACTCGTACCCGAAGGAGTTGGGGAAGGAGATGAGGTGGCTTATGGTGAATCTGCGCGAATAAAAACAGGGAATACATTGCCACTTCGCTGTATCCCGGAGGGAATTACGGTGTGTAATGTAGAAGCGAGACCAAACGATGGAGGCAAGTTTGCACGTGCTTCGGGCAATTCTATTACGTTGTTAGCACACGAGCAAGAGACGGGAAAAACGCTTGTGTCAATGCCAAGCGGGCGAAAGAAATGGCTATCTTCTGATTGTTTTGCCACGATAGGCGTTGTTGCCGGTGG
>JAYEII010000167.1:11524-17656 GCA_034660015.1 Methanobacteriota archaeon
AAAGAGGAAAGGAAATGGCAAAGAAGAAAGCTAAATCTAAGACGACACTTAAAAAGAAGGAAGAGGAATTCACGTATCGTGGATATACGCTTGCGAAGCTAAAGAAAATGCCACTCGGGGATTTAGCGGACTTGTTGGGTGCGAGACAGCGAAGGAAATTGAAAAGGGAATTGAGCAGTAGTGAGGAGAAACTGCTGGAGCGAAGCAAAACGGGTAAGGAGAGAGTTAAAACACATCTGAGAGATGCCATTATACTACCCAGCATGGTAGGGAAGAAGATAGGGATACACAACGGAAAGGGCTTCGAATTTGTGGAGATAAAGACCGAGATGATAGGACATTATCTGGGTGAGTTCGCATTGACGCGAAAAAAGGTGTTACATGGAAGTGCGGGGGTGGGGGCTACAAGGTCTTCAAAATATGTGCCACTGAAGTAAGGTAAAATCAATGATAAAGAGACTCAAGAGACGATGGGTAGGGTAAAATTTTGCATGGATGCCGGAACAGGAACAGGAACCGAAATTGACCCGGAAACGACTGCAAGGGCAATGGCTTATGAACTTCACATTTCGCCTAAGCATGCGCTCGAGGTGTGCAGAGCGATAAAGGGTAAGAAAGTGGAGGAGGCAGAAACATATCTTGAGGCGGTGCTGGAAAAGCGTGTGGTGATTCCGTTCAAGCGGCATAAGAAGAGAGTAGCACATCGCAGAGGGCTAAAAAAGTGGTATTCCGGGAGATATCCGGTGAAGGCGAGTGCGGAAATATTGAAATTGATAAGAGGTGCAAAGGGCAATGCGGAATATAAAGGGTTTGACCCGGATACGATGAGGATATGGCACGTAGCTACGAAAAAAGGGCGAACGATAAAAGGGTCAATGCCACGTGCTTTTGGTCGTTCTACACCCAAGAATACGGATACGGTTACTATTGAGATGATACTGAAAGAAGAAGGGAGTTAGGAGACAGAACGTGATAGAGAAGACATTTGTGCGTGAGGGGATAAAGAAAGTAAGAATGGACGAATATCTCGGGAAAGAGTTAGAGAGAGCAGGCTATGGAGGAATGGAGATAAAAAGGACGCCAATGGGCACGCAGATAACGGTGAACATTGAGAAGCCGGGGATGGTAATAGGAAAAGATGGACGGCGGATAAAAAAGTTAACAGACGACATAAACAGGAAGCATGAGATGGATAACCCGCAAATAGACGTGCAACCCATAGCGGTGCCAGACCTGAGTGCATCGTTGATGGCTAATCGGCTCGCAAAACTTATAGAGCGCGGATGGCATTTCAGGAGGGCGGGCAGGTCAACGTTGCAGCGAATAATGAATCATGGGGCTTTGGGTTGCGAGATTATAATGACCGGGAAGCTCAGAGGGCCACGAGGTCGGATGGAGAAGATGGTTGACGGATATATAAAGCATTGTGGTGAGGTAGCGGAGGAAATCGTGGATCGTGGATATTCGATAGCAAAGACCAAATCAGGCATTATAGGCGTGCAGGTATGGATAGTAAAGCCCGACGCAGTGGTACCCGGTAATTTCCACATGGTAGCGGTAAATAGGGATGTAAAGGAAGCGGTGCAGGAAGAGAAAGGGGAGAAGAAGATAGAGAATAAAGAAGTAGAGAAGAAGGAGAAGGAAAAGGAAAAGAAGAATGAGCATATTTAGAATTGATGAGATAAGAAAGATGAGTGAAAGAGAGAGGAAGGAGGAATTAGAGAGTTTGAGGATGGATTTGATGCGTGAACGTGGGATAATAGCCACAGGGGGGGCTCCGGACAATCCAGGCAGAGTAAGAGAAATAAGGAGAACAATAGCGCGGATAAAAACGGTTGAGGGGGAACTGGGAAGGGAAACAGAGAAATGAGCAGGGAAGTTTGCCCTAAATGTGGATTGCCTAAAGACTTATGCATATGTAAAGAGATAGCAAAGGAACAGCAAGAGGTGAACGTGTCTACGGTGAGGAGAAGGTTCGGGAAAATTATTACGGTGATAAAAGGAATAGATGAAAAGGAAGTAGACCTTAAAGGGCTTTCGAAAGAATTGAAGTCGAGATGTGCATGTGGTGGCACGGTAAAAGCGGGTTGCGTGGAATTACAGGGTGACCAAAAAGAACTGGTAAAGAAGACGCTGCATGAGATGGGATATTCGTTAGAAAGTAATCGCAATTAATAAACCACGAGATTCCAGAACAAAAAGAAAAATAATTTATAGACACAGATTAACGCTCGTGGGCTCTGCCCACGTCCCCGCAAGCCCAGAAGGGGCTTAATTAACACGGATAGAGGATAAGAATCAACAATGTTAAACTTAAATAAGTCCGTGTAAATCAGTGTAAATCTGTGTCTTAAGTAGAGAGGCGTTATACTTTATATACAAAAATACAATGAAAATAAATCCGCAGAATATATTGCAGCATGAGCTAATCGGATTAAGGACGGAAGTAGAAGAAAGCACTAATAGGGAGGTAGAAGGACTTTTTGGAACGATAGTAGATGAGACAAGGAATATGCTCGTCATAGAAAATGCGTCGGGGAAAGACAAGAAAATACCAAAAGCAGGAACTACATTCGTTTTTGCGTTGCCTGAGGTAAGAGTAAGACTGAGAGGGGATATGCTTGTTTCACGACCAGAGGATAGAATAAAAAAGTAAATTATATTAGTATTTATTTATAAGAGCACAGAACATTGGATAATTACAAGATGAGAGATATAGGGATAGATGTCGCGATGCCGGATGGTGAATGTGGGGATGAGGATTGTCCTTTTCACGGTAAATTGCCGGTAAGGGGACAAGTTATAGAAGGGGTGGTGGTAAGCGATAAAGCGCCGAAGACGGTTGTTGTTTTGAGGTCGTATCTGAAGAAGATAAGGAAATACGAGCGGTATGAAAAGAGAAGTTCGAAGATACATGCACATAATCCGCCTTGCATAAATGCACGAGTGGGGGATACAGTGAAGATAATGGAGTGTCGTCCACTGAGCAAGACAAAAAGCTTTGTGGTGGTAGAAAAGCGCGTCGCATGACTGAAGCGCAACAGGTGAATGCAGGATAGAGGGATGCAGGATGCAAGATACAGGATACAGGTGTTGAAATGGTTAATGGCCTTTCTGATTATTATTTTATAATATTTAAATGCTTGACTCATATTTAGAGATGAGATAGATACTATGAAAGGAGTAAAAGCGAAGATAACGAAGGCGCTGCAGACTGGTTCGCGTTTAGATTGCGTGGATAATACCGGTGCGAAAGTACTGCAAATAATCGCAGTGAAAGGGTACCGGGGCGTGAAGAACAGGTATCCAAAGGCGGGAGTTGGGGATATGGTGGTGGTATCGGTGAAAAAGGGCAGACCGGAGATAAGGAAGCAGATACTGAAAGCAGTGATAATAAGGCAGCGGAAAGAATACCGGCGGCCTTCAGGGATGCGAGTGAAGTTTGAGGATAATGCTGCGGTTATCGTTGACGATAAAGGAGCTCCAAAAGGTTCGGAGATAAGAGGACCAGTTGCCAGAGAAGCATTAGAGCGGTTCTCACAGATGTCTTCAGCAGCTACGATGATTGTATGACATTCCTTATACATTTCTAACTGCAACCCACAAATATAGAATATAATAAGCGTAGTACTCGCTGCCGAGAAGCGGGAGTTACCGAGTGGACAAAGGTGGCAGACTCAAGATCTGCTCCCGAAGGGGTTCGCAGGTTCAAATCCTGCCTCCCGCATAAACGCATATAAAATGATAAAGTAAATAAGGAACGCATCATAGTTATGTCCATGCTGCTGACAGAAGAAGAAGGAAAAGCGGGATTAAAACTCGCAAGACAGGCGATAGAGAAACATCTGAGCGAGAATAGAAGGCTAAAAGCAGAAGAAACTCACTTGCCTGCGAGCTTCGAAGAAGATAGAGGCGTTTTTGTCACGCTGAACAAACACGGTAATCTGAGAGGTTGTATTGGCTATCCCTACCCTATGTTCAAACTAAAGGATGCGATTATAGATGCAGCGATATCCGCAGCGGTTAGCGACACTCGATTTCCACCCGTAATAAAAGAGGAGTTTGAGGATATAGTTATTGAACTCACAATACTCACCACGCCGCAGGTATTGAAAGCAAAGCCAAAGGACCTGCCCGAGCAGATAGAGATAGGCAGGCACGGGCTGATTGTAAAGAAAGGTATGTATCAAGGGCTTTTGCTTCCCCAGGTCGCTACGGAGTATGAGTGGTCTGCGGAGGAGTTTCTATGCCAGACGTGCTGGAAGGCGGGATTGCCACAGGACGCATGGCTGGAGGAAGACACCGAGGTCAGCACGTTTGAGGGGCAGATATTCAAGGAGAGAACATAACGATGATAAAAATAGATAGATACCGATGTGGATGTTGCGGTGCGTGCGTTACGGTATGCCCCACAGAGGCAATAGATATGATAGGCATGTGGATAGAGATAAACGAAGATAAATGCAATAGATGTAAAGCGTGTGTGAATATCTGTCCGGTAGGTGCGTTGGAGCAGGAACAGGGGTTATAACCACAAGATTACACAGATTATCCCAGAGGATGCAAGATGTAAATCAAACCTGTATCCTGCATCTTGTATCTGGCATCCTCAAATCTTCTTCTCATACACGATTGCATCCTCACCATCCGCGTAATAGCCTTTTATGTCGTATGACTTTTTATAACCATTCTTTTTGTAAAATCGTATTGCATTCCTGTTACTTTTCCTGACCTCCAGCGTAACTCGTTCGAACCCATCAGCGAGAAATTCTGCACCCACCGTTTTTAATAGCCGCTTCCCTATTCCATTCATTCGGTATTCTCTATCCATCGCAATCCCCGATATATGCCCATGGCCACTTCTTATAGCACCACCCACGAAACCAATAACCCGCTCTCTGCCTCTGCCCTCGAACCTTCCATTGTTCGCGGTGTCGGCATCCGCATCCGTATAAACAGCTACAAGGTAATATTTTTTGAAGGGATAGAACAAATCAGCGATATCTGAAGCTGTGTTTATCGTTCTTATGTTCCTCTTCCATAGTCTTATAATATCCTGCAAATCCGTCTCTACGGCTTTCCTTATCCTCAGCTCGTCCATAAGCAATTTTCACACCTTATTTGTATAATTTTCAAATCAATGAATAAAAATTCTGCTTCACCCATTCCCTGAAAAAAATATTAAACCTTTTGGTATAATACCTTCTGGTTTAATTTCAGGGGGAAGACCAGAATCGCCTCTCCCATTTCTTCCTCAGAACAGTTTCCCCCTGTTCATTATCTCGTTCGGGTCAAGAACATGCAGGAACTTCTTCCAGACTTCGGCAAGATACCCTATCCTTTCCGCAGTCGGCTCTATTATCCCCGCGTAAGGTCTGAACCAGCCGTAGATACCCAGCTCAAGCAGCCGGTGAAATTGCTTCTCGTTGTAATCCCGCAATTTCTCGCCGAATTTCAGGTCGCCGCCGTCGTAGAATATATCAAGCTCGAAATAGCAGAGCTGCCCGTGGAAGCTGTAGATTGGGTCAATATAGAAATGAACGTGGTCCTGAGGGATTCCAACTTCCAGCGCCGTCTTCTCGTGCATTTCATAATATTTCGCAGCCAGCGTCAAAGGTCCGTACAGCCCTATACAATGGTAATTCCCCCTCCCTTTTATGCCGAACACCATACAGCTTTTCTCCGCACCGCCCAGGCTCTCATGCTCGAACGTGCTCGCGAATTCAGCCGGTAATTCCAGTACCTTCCCGCCGCATTCTTTCATGTACGCACGCACCAGCGTATCCTTCGCCTCGAAAATACCGTTCACTCCTTCTATCAGCACGCACAACACGAACTTCGGCAGCTTCTCGTAAGGATAATCAAAAGTGCCGAAGATGCCTTTTAACCAGCTCTGGTTGTCCACTAACCTGATACTTGCCGCTAATTCATCGTTCATCAAATTGTAAATGAATTTCGCCGGCGTGCCCACATCGTCAAAACCAATGAAGTACTCTTTCCTGTTGTCATACAGCCGGTACAGTTTCGCCGTTAATTCGGTCACCACACCGCACGTACCGGGATGTGCGCAGAACATACCTGCAAAGTCCGGACCCACGCCGTACCGGAAATAAGGCATCTCTGAAAGCGCTC
>JAYEII010000168.1:0-3612 GCA_034660015.1 Methanobacteriota archaeon
AGATGCACAAATAGAGATTATTGAACCCGCAGTTATTGCTACACTCGGGAACTTCTCGTTGGGTTATATCTTCGGTAAATTCGGGTTGAGGAAGGATAAAATAAGTAAACTACACGGAAAAGTGTTTAAAATAAGCACGATTGCAGGTATTACAAAGATAATACCGCTGTATCATCCAGCAGTTGCTACTTACAATCCCGGGATGAAAGAGGTATTGACAGATGATTTTAAGGTGCTGGCGAATTGTTTTTAAAATTTAAAAGATTTAAGTTTTTTATATCCACATCAGAAAGATGATAACATGGCCATGAGTGAGGTATATTTCATAGATGCAAGGAAAAGAAACGGCGTTCCTATTTTAGAGAAGCTTGGGACACTGCTGGAGAAAGTTGGAGCTGGTCCCGGGAGCAATTTTAAAGGAAATGTTGCCCTGAAGATGCACATGGGAGAGCAAGATAACGAGACTTTCCTAAAGCCTTTTTACATGAAGAAAATAGCAGAGATAGTGAAGAAGCAAGGAGGAGAACCTTTTGTTACCGATACTACCACCTTATACATGTTCGATAGATTTCACGCAATGGATTATTACAGAACGGCATTCGAGCATGGATTCCTGCCATCTTACCTGGGATGCCCGGTGATTATAGCAGATGGTCTGAAGGATGATGGAGTGGAGGTGAGTGAACGAGTGGAAATAGCGAGAGGCATATATGAAAGTGATGGGATGGTCGTGGTTTCACATGCCACTGGGCATGGTACTGCGTCATTTGGGGGAGCGATAAAAAACGTGGCGATGGGATGCGTGACAAAAAAAAGCAAGATTTACCAGCACGAAGTGACAAAGCCTGTATACGATGAGGAGCTGTGTACTCAGTGTGATGCGTGCATAGAGGAATGTAAATTCGGCGCAATAGAAACAAAAGAGAACGGGGGCAGGGAATTGATAATGGAGAACTGCGTGGGTTGTGGCTGTTGTATCGATGCAGGCGAAACAGGTGCTTTACATTCGCAAGAGGATGCGGGAGAGAAGTTACAACTTCGGATTGCTGAGGTTGCAAA
Source organism: Methanobacteriota archaeon (assembly GCA_034660015.1). Classification (GTDB taxonomy): domain Archaea; phylum Halobacteriota; class Syntropharchaeia; order Alkanophagales; family Methanospirareceae; genus QEXZ01. Next base: position 1,060 of record JAYEII010000168.1, read on the forward strand.
TACCGTTATGAGAAACTTGCCTTATTCCGATTGTATCTTTATTAATTTCTTGATTGATATAACGCCTTTTTGCGATTGCGAAGGCCTCGCACCGAAGTATATATGTCCAGATATAGGTATTTTAGCCTCTAAAGATGCAGTTGCAATAGACCAGGCTACTATTGATTTGATAGGTAGGCACTTGTTTAAAGGAGACCCCACCATTCAGGTGCGCGAAGCGCATAGATTGGGCTTGGGCGAGCTGGAATATGAGATTAGGAAGGTTTGAAAATGAAACACAAAATACATTACGTGCCTCTTTTCAGAGGCGAGGTAAGAAAAACGGAACACCTCTATATGCATCGCAATTTCGATGATGTCATAACCACCACGGGCTATGTCTGGTACATCGAAAGAGCAAAAGAGAATATACTGGTAGATTCAGGTGGTGACCCAAAGCTGTTAGCCAAGTTGGGCTATCCGGCAGAGAAAGTTCAAAGTATAGAGGAAGGGCTGGGAAAGCTCGGCTTAGCTTCGCAGGACATAGATGTAGTTATACAAACGCATCTTCATTTCGGGCATGCTGATTTAGCTTACAAATATAAGAATGCGAGGTTCTTTGTGCAAAAAGAGGAGTTAGAGTTTGCGAAGAAGCCGCATCCTGCTGTACATGCCTGGTATAATCTGAAAGCAATAGAAAAACAGGAGATAGAATTGATTGATGGGGATAAAGAGATATCCCCGGGTATAACGCTTTTGAAAACGCCAGGACACAGTCCAGGGAGTCAATCTGTGCTAATTGATACAGCGCGAGGGAAAGAGGTGATAGAAGGTCTGTGCTGTATCGAGGAGAACTTCGAACCCAGAATCATCCCTCCTGCTTATCACACTAATTTGCTTGAAGCTTATGATAGCTTAGCTCGGCTGAAGAAAATCGCGGACCATATTATTCCTATGCATGAAACTGTGTTATTTTAAGTTCTAATACTACTTGCTCTCTTAAGGTCCCTCTTAAACACAATCGTCCTAAAAGAATTGCTCATATCCTCCCCACATACCACTTCAACATCTTATTCACCGTTTCACGATTCAAAGGCCCATTCATGCTCTCTGTCTCAAACAACCTTTCTGGAAACCTTAACTTTTCGTATTCAAACCCACATGCACGTTTTATCTCCTTCTTCAAATCAAATATCTCTTCACCAATTTCAAAAAGCTCATCCTCACTCTTATCTATCCCTATTGCGTTAAGCCCTTCTGAGATTAGCTTTAAGTCGTAAACGCTTATTGTGAACAAACACAGTCCCATAGAATTCATCACGCATCTCTTCTTCTCGTCTGAAATGAGCTCGTCCACCGCTTCTTCTGGCAAATATTTTTCAAAGTCCAGAAACCACGCATTATTGTCCATGTGCGAATGTCGCTGTCCCGCTGCCTGCCCTAACATCAGTGCATATCCTGTATGATACCCCGCCATTGCGTTTTTACCGAGTGTAAGAGCAAAATCTTTTCCGCCGTATATTAAAGCAGCGTCCTCTGTTCCTTTCCTTAAATCTTTGTAAATCCCCTCTCCTTCTACAATTCTATCTATCGTTTCCAAATGGTTTTCCGTAACTCCAAACTTTAGAGGCACGGGTAGCTCAACCAATCCGCGCTCATAAGCTTCCGTCGCCCATGCTAACAAGTTCCCTGTGGCTATTACATCCAATCCATATTCTTCAACTTTTTCCAACAACCTTAAAACTTCTTCCGCTTTCCCTATCCCTAACAACGGTCCAAGCGAGTATATTGGTTCATAGTCATAAGCTATCTTTGGCAAATTTTTCTCCCGCTTCGCTACGTTTATACACCTTATTGGACAACCAGAGCATGTCTTTTTCTCTACCAAAAACTTCGCAAATGCATCTTCCGTTATTCCTTCTATATCACATCTATTCGCCTGGAGGTTCTTAACAGGTAAACCGCTTACTTCATTCATCATTGCGGTGTTCTCCGAAGTCCCATAGCCCTCGCTGTACTTCTTAAGGTCTTCATCGGTTTTTATCTTTTCGAATATTTCTCGATAATATCTGCTATTTACCTTTACTCGCTTGTTACCTGAGATTGTTATTGCTTTCAATCCTTTTGAGCCGAACAAAGCGCCTAAGCCCAATCTACCGAAGTGTCTATAAGTGTCCACGACGACACAAGCGAAGGGAATCTGTTTCTCTCCTGCTTCACCAATGTACATTTTACTTTTTCCCTTCAATTGTTTTTCAACCTCAAAGCATGACAATCCCCAAAGCTCTTCTGCTTCTTTTATTTCTATACTTGTACCGTCTATTTGTAGATGAACAGGCGTTTCTGATGCTCCTTTGATAACAATTGCATCCAATCCTGCACTCGCCATTGCATAAGCGAGCTTGCCGCCTGCATGACTCTCGCCCAGTTCCCCCGTTAGAGGGGACTTGAAAGCTGCTGTCACCTTTGTTGCACAGGGGTAAATGCCGGTAAAGAAACCTTTTGAGAATATTATAGGCTGCTCAGCCCATAGTGCGTCTCTGTCTCCCAGGGTATCTTTGTATTCGCTTAGCA
>JAYEII010000169.1:0-3598 GCA_034660015.1 Methanobacteriota archaeon
CAATCCCGCGATGCGGTCTGTTTATTCGTCTGAATGTTTCGGCAGTGCCTGCGTCAAGCGATGGCATAACAACATCTGCTTGTGAAACGTCGTCTCTTACGTCTTTTCTGTAAAGAAGCGAACCGTTTGTATCAACGGCTATGGGTATATCTGCTATTTCTTTGGTCTTCCTGATTAGCCAGCCAAGGCTTTTACATAAAGTCGGTTCCCCTTCGCCTACGAAGGTCACAAAATCTATTTTGCCACGGATGCTTTCTACTTTTATTACCCTTTTGATTTCGTTCAACAACTCTTCCGGAGGGAAGAAGTCTTTACGCTGAGTGGTTATATGCGTTGTCCTGCCGAGCTGGCAGTACACACAGGAGTAGTTACAGGTTTTGAATGGAATTGGGCTAACGCCTAAAGAGCGTCCAAGACGCCGTGATGGAACCGGTCCATAGACTATTTTCATATTGTACACCTCTGAACTATTATCATGTAGAGTTATTTAAATTTGTTAACAACAAGGTTTTTCTTTTATTTTCTTTTGTAAAAAAACCTTTCTTTCAAAAAGAAAGCTTTACCAAAGAAATATTATACTTTTTATACATTAAATATGCGTCTCCTAATTAATCTTCGGGCAGCGAAAAATCAGGGCTATGAAAGCCTTTACCATCATAAGTTACAGGGATTCGTTTACGGACTGTTGAGGGATTCAGGATTCGGTGGGCTGCATGATAAAAAGGGTTACAAATTCTTTTGTTTTTCAAATATCTTCCCTATAAAGGATATTATGGGTGCAGGCGAAGCGTTCAATTTGATTATCTCCGCGCCGAATGCCGAGCTTATATCTTCAGTAGAGGGTGCTTTAGAGAATATTTTGGCTGATGCTGATGGAAATGGAAGGGATGCAAACCTAAATGTAAACATAGGAGAAATGTCATTTGAGGTGGTGGGTTTTAAGAAGTTGGAGACGAAACTAAAGAGGAAGGATTTGAGGGTGCTCACCGCCACGTCGGTGATAATCAGGATACCGGAGAGGAATTATGAGCGATATGGGATACCGGAGGAGGAAAGGAAGGCGAGGTATGTTTACTGGCGTCCGAAATATACATTTGAGGCTTTTTTGAAGCAATTGAGTGAGAATTTGATAAAGAAGTTCAATGATTTTTACGGCACGAAGCTGAGAGAATACGAACTGTTCGAGCAGTTTGTGTTCAGGCGTGCAACAGCGACAAAGGTGGTTATTGATGGCAGGGAATATGTGATGGTGGGTAGTATGTGGGAGTTCGTATGGAGTTATATGGATAAAACGCAGCGACGAGTAATAGAGTTTGGGTTGGATGCGGGATTTGGAGAGAGGAATTCGTTGGGGTTTGGGTTCGTGAATAAAATTTCTTTGAGAAAGAACAAATAGGATTAATTATGAGCATCGAACGAAGTAAAAAATTCGGTATTTGCAGGTTCTGTGGTGCACGTGTGAAGATAGAGAATATGGCTGCGCACGAGCGAAAGGTTCATCCGGGCTTAGATTCAAAAGAAAAGGAAGAATCTTCACACGAGGAGCGAGAAATAGAGCTGAAAGAAGAAGGAATCGAGGCTTTGTGCCGCAAAGCATCGAAGTTGTTGCAGAGAGGAGCGATTACGGAGGCGATAAAGAAGTTCGAGCGGGTGCTAAAATTCGACCCGAACAATTACGGTGCCTGGAACGATTTGGGTTTAGCATGGGGGGAGATGGGAAATAAGAGAAAGGCGTTAGAGGCTTTTGATAAAAGTCTTGAATTGAAACCCGATTTGGGTTGTGCATGGGTTAATAAGGCACAGTTGCTATTTTCGAGGGGTAAAAAGGACGATGCGTTACGATGCTATGATGAAGCATTGAAATACGATGATAAAATCATTCAGGCATGGTATAATAAGGGTGGTATTCTTGCCTCGATGGGGATGGATGAAGAGGCGCTACGGTGTTTCGATGCCGCTCTGGCGTTGAATGATGAGTATTATATGGCGTGGATGTCAAAGGGGCTGGTGCTGATGTCGCTGGGCGAAGAGGAGGAAGGCGAAAGGTGTCTCGAGGAAGCGTATTCGTTGAATCCTGCATACGCGTGGAAAGCTCTGGCTGGTACAATTACCGGTAAGGATATCGGACATGCGAGCGGTATGCAGGCAAAGAAGAAAAAGGAATAATAACCACAAGATTACACAGATTTTCACGAGGCCTAAATAATATAACCGAGTTTTGAAATGAATATCAGAGGAGGAGTGTTAACTGCTGCCTTCACTCGCCCAACTCTGCAGCCCTTGCAAAACTTATTTGTCACGAAAGGAGCAATCCCAATACTAGGAAAAATCGCTCCTTTTTCTCATATCTCCTGAAGTTTGACCAAAATGCTTCGCTTTTTAGTCATTTAAAAAAAGTTAGGGGGAAAGTTTATATAGGGTCAGAGAAAATAAGTGTGTAAGATGGATGGAGAGGCGAAGGGGGAAGGAGCTAAGGTGGAGATTCCGATTTATAATGATGTTTGGATGGATAATAGGATGGATAATAGGATTGAAAAGAAATGAACAAAGAAATAGACACAAAATCTCAAGAGAGATTATTAACTGCCCTCGCTGATTTTGTTTTGAAGAGAGGGTGGAAGCTGAAGTTAGCTAAAAAAGAGCCAATCGAACAATCGCTATTTATTCATAGTATTAATGAATTGGGAGCGATTCAACGCTATTTAGAGATGTCCCCTCATCCTTTTAACAATGAAGAATTCATAAAGCTCTATATTGCGTCAGTCACTCACGACTGTGAAAAGGAAACAGATGAATGGCAGGAAAAGATAAGTTTTGGAGAAAAACCGCCTTACCACACCAATCCTGAGTATGCGAAAAAATTTGTTGATGCTTTGCTGATTTTTTTAAAGAAGAATGGAATTGACGTTGAATTTGATCAGGACGACATAAATGACATTATTTCTTCACAGGCCCTTCATATGAAAGCATCCGCAAAAAGACCTAGTAATGTTTTTGAGGAGATGACAAGAGGGCATAAAAGTGGACGGTGGTCAGAAATTTCTCATCTCGTAGATTTGTTTGATGATATAGTTTCAAAAGAATCCGCGGAGTCGGTGATTGATTTACTGAATAAAGACGAATATATGATGCTTAATGAAAGATTAGATTTTACATATCATAAAATTGGTATCGTGCGGGGGATTTTAACTTCATTGTTGCACAAGGCATGTGAAAAAGCTTACGAAAAACATGGATTTACACCCTTTCTATACTATCCCAATAGCACGCTCTATGCGAGATTAAAGAAAAAAGAATTTAATGGGGAAATAACGATAGATAAAATAAAAGATTCTCTGAAAGAGGTCCTTAACGAATTTATAAGAGGGATAGATAATGAGAGTAAAGTTGTTATTGAAAACCCTCAAACTAAACTTTTTAGTGGAAGAGAGTTCTTTGATAAGGAATTGGTTGATAAGTATTTCATCACTCTGCGCCGAAAATACCGAGCAAAAAATAACAAAACCGAACTAATGAAAATAATAGAAAAGTATTTTGGGTCATTAGAGAAATCTAAAGAAAAATTGAGACTTCAAGAAGTTAAAGATTCTGATTTGAT
>JAYEII010000170.1:0-3536 GCA_034660015.1 Methanobacteriota archaeon
AAGGGTCTCCTGAGAAGGGTGACACGTAAGACACGTAATCGAAATTCCCTCTTCTCAGAGCTAAAGTCCATACGACCCGAAGCAATGCCCATTAAGAACCCAAAGGACATCTGTACTTGTGCCAAAGGTCCTTTCTTAAAGAGCCTAAGCGAGATATCAACGGGTATGAGAAGCGTAGCAGCTATTAAAACTACTATGATCACTAAAACGATCAATAGAATCAGTACCATGCCCATTGTATTTTTACGTTTTTAAAATTTAGGCGAATTTGCATAGCATTTTTCACCTAAAAATAAACTAAAGGGAGAGCTTCTCTAAAAGCTCTCCATATAGACGTTCTACAAGTATCAATTTTTTTATTCCATTTTTTCGCTCTCTTTGCCCTCTTTCATCCCTTTGATTTTCTCCATCACCATTGGCAATGCTTCCCCAACGATTTTCTCTAGTGCACCAGACGGTTTCAGCGAGAGCACCTTCAACCCCTCAGGTCCTGGTATGCCCTTGAACGCCACCGCGAGAGCTACAGGTCCTATTCCACCGCCGCCTCCGACACCATATCCTTGTCCCTCTTTCTCTTTCCCCTTGCCGCCACCGCCACCAGCGCCAAAGCCAATCCCAAAGACGGGAATCAGGATCTTGTCCTCTATCTCTATAGGCTTGCCAATTGCTGCTTCGACCGTAATCGTCTTCCGAAACTCTTCCAACATGTTTTTTATAATCTCATTTAGCTCTTCACTCATTTTTTTCTCACCTTCCAATTTCAATTGCATATTTATCTCATTTGAATTCATCTCTCGCTACTATAATGAGTATTAGTCCAATTATACCCAGAATGAAAAAGGATAGTAAAGCAAAGATTGCCCCTACGATTGCCCGTTCAAATTTCTCTCTTCTGACTGCACATATCCCACCATAGATGGCGATTGCGCCAAAGATTGGAAGTACAATGCCTAATACTACTAAAAAAGTTATTCCTGTCGGGTCCACATCAAGTTCCTCCCCAAGATAGCTTATGATTAAGAGAATAATCCCGCCTATTAGACCAGAAACTCCAGAAACAACGTTAAAAACTCCTCCAATTACCGGTAGTGCTGTCTCCTTTCTTTCTGGAGATTCCATTTTTGTCACCTGATATAACCCCTTATATGTTCCACAAGTCCTCCCACCTATAAAAAACATTAAGCAGAAATAGCATATGCCAAAAACATGTGCATATTAAGAAGTTATGAAACGCATTTCAATTGTTTTTTTGTAGATTGCCCACATTTAATGCAACTGCAATAGCTAAAAGAATACTCATAATCCCCAAAATTATTCCTGAAATCATTTTCCCCTTTTTTTTCACAATTTTTAAAAGCTAAAAATCCTTTATAAAACCAAAGGAAAAAAATGCTTGAAACCAAACAAAAGAGCGTAAGGGTAAAAGAGTTGAAGAACTACGGCTCTTCTCGTCGCCCCCTATATACAATAAGGGTGGGGATAGAGATAGCAGTCGAAGAAAGCCCTGATACACTTCATAAAATGTTTACTGATACAGGGCTCATAACAAGAGAAACGATACCTTTTGAGGTGGTATCGAATTTCAGAGGTTCGGCAGACAATAAACCTTTTTATTCCGCTCTTATCGTGCACGAAGGCATCGCGAAAAAATACGAGGTGGTGGCGAGGGACACGGGTGGGTTTCTCAGGACGAGGATAAATTATGAGCCCGTGGTATATCCCGAGGAACTGCGGTTGACGCATCCTGCGGAATTCCCACGAATGGGCATAGAAGTAGAGGAATGGGAACTTCATAACTACAAGCATTATTTTATGCTGCTTATTGCATCTAAACGGTACGAAAGCGTTGATATGTGGGTAAGAAGGGAAAAAGGATTAGGAGGAGAAGAAGAAGCGGCTTCGGAGTTTACGGTACTAAGGGTGAATCTTGCAGAATCGGAATTAAAAGCGAGGAAAGTACCTTGCTCGTGGTATCTGGAGCGGATTTCGATATTTAAAGACGTTGACCTGAAGGAGGAAGTGAGGAGGAAAATAGAAGTGGGTTGAGTGATGCTTGTGTTAATATTAAGTAAACGTTAACATAATAATATTTGGGAATATAAGAATAGAAACCAACAGGAGTAATAAAAATGGGAGAAGAAACAGAACACATATTAGATGATTATAGAGCGGCAGGGCGGATTCTGGCAGAGGTACGAGAAGAAGCAGTAGAGAAGGTAAAAGAAGGCAATTCGGTATTAGAGGTTGCCGAATTGGTTGAGAACAGGACAAGGGAAAAGGGTGCAGAACCCGCATTCCCGTGTAATATATCGAGGAACGAGGAAGCGGCACATGCTACTCCTTCGATAGATGACGAGACGGTGTTTGGCAAGGACATTGTAAAACTTGATATTGGCACCCATATAAACGGTTATATTGGCGATAGTGCAGTGACCGTGGACTTAAGTGGCAACAACGAGGGGCTGGTAAAAGCTTCTGAAGCGGCGTTGAACGAAGCGATAAAGATACTTCGTGATGGCGTAACCACTGTTGAGATAGGAGAAGTAATCGAGAATACCATAAGAGAGCGAGGGTATAAACCTATTGTCAATCTGACTGGACACGGGCTCATGCGATATAACTCCCATGCTCCTCCTGTGGTTCCCAATGTGAAATATGAGCACGGAATAATATTAAGGGAGAACAATGTCATTGCGATAGAACCGTTTGCAACGGATGCGCAGGGTGCGGGAAAAGTAGTAGAACACGGTAATGCGGAGATATACAGTCTGATAAGAGCGAAACCTGTCAGAATGATAGAAGCGAAGAAGCTGCTAAAGGAAATAAAGAAATACCAGGGGTTGCCATTCGCCAAGCGGTGGCTGCCACGCGAGAGGCTTGATATAGCACTACGAACGTTGAAAAATGGTGGGATATTAAGAGATTATCCTGTGTTGAGAGAAGAAGGAAAAGGGTTAGTTTCGCAAGCCGAGCATACGATAATCGTGACGGCGGATGGTTGTGAGGTAACGACAAAAAGAGTTGTAAAATAAATTATAGACACAGATTAACGCAGATTAACACAGATGATAAGAGCAATGGCGTTAAAAATAGCTCATTCAATCCACCAAAAGAAAAAATCCGTGTAAATTTTCGGATTTAGTATTTGGATATTTCTTTCTTAGTAAAGGTTCTTTCTTTTTCAAAGAAAGAAAGTTTATGATCAGAATAGACGGCACCTACGGCGAAGGCGGCGGGCAGATAATAAGGACTGCAATCGCTCTTGCGGCGATAACAGGCGAGGAAGTAGAGATAGAGAACATAAGAGCGAACAGACCCAATCCGGGACTTTCAGCACAGCATCTGCATGCGGTGAAAGCGGTAGAAAAACTGTCTGGTGGTAGAACAGAGGGACTGGATTTGCGTTCTACAGGGTTAAAATTCGCACCTGGCGCGTTAAACGGATTTGAAGGTGAAATAGACATAGGCACTGCGGGAAGCATCACATTACTATTGCAGTGTCTTATTCCAGTTGCGGTTTTTGCGGATAGCGAGAC
>JAYEII010000171.1:0-3440 GCA_034660015.1 Methanobacteriota archaeon
ATTATCCAATTCCGCCATCTTACAGTTGTAAGTTTCCGCCACTTTTCTTACTTCATCTGGCGAACTAAAATCATTTAATAGCACTTCGTTCAAGACGTTACCCCAGCTCCTTAGTTTGTTTGTCTGGCCACTTTCTTGAGGTATGATGCAATAAGAAGTATAATCAGAAAGAAGCATGGCAACAGAATCAACATACCCTGTCGTTGTGCTCATTAAACAATAAATATAGTCGAATTTTGAAAATATTTCTTGCAGAGGTCGTTTAACCTCTTCGATTGCGAAAATATCTCTCCAAGATGCCCATACGTTTCTATTCTTAGGGGATTTATCAGACATCATTAACTCATAATCTGGAATTAAATCGGTGGGAGAAATTATACCCATCAACGCTGAGACAATAAGCACGTTATTTGTTTTTCCATTACGAAGCAGATTAAGAATCTCGGGATTAAGAGAACTATAGAGTTTGCCATGGTATCTATCAATGGCTGGCATTGTGTTACCTTCACGTAGTCCCAGATTTTTTTGCCATGCCTTTATTACTTTCCTATCTCTGACATCTCCACTACCTCGATTTTTATAAAAATCAAACGCATCTTCTTGGGAGAGTTTCGAATAGAAATTAATCATCTCAAGCCGGATGTCGTCTAAAAATTGGAAATCGTTGAATTTTTGATTGGAGTGGACTTCTTGCCATGCAGGGGTATTACCATTGGGTAACTTCTCTGAGCAACAAGGTATAAGAAAAAGAGCTCTTATCTCTTTAGAGTTTTTGCTCGCTAACACCCCTATTCTTTCGAGTGACTCTTCCGTGATGACGTTCTCGCTGGTTACATGCTGGTGATTCCACAGTCCTGATGTTCTTACTAATTCATCTGCGGCAAAATTACCAAGCCAGTTCTCTGAAGGTTTACATTTGTCACATTTCGCTATTGTAGCTATGAGTTCCTCTTCAAGCTGTAACCTCTCTTTTTTATCCTTAACCGGTATGCATCTGAAGCTAAAATGCTCGTTTAACTCTTTAGTAACCTCTGCCTCCATTTCTTGAAATGTAAGAGCATCCTGCTCCAGCCATTGTTTAAGTCGTCTATCATTAGGGTCTTTTCTCCTCATTAGCGCTCCGCCAAGATGTTTTCTAAACACGCTGGAATTCTTATTGCCTCTGTAATGATTATTTATTCTACTTCTGAAATTTTCATCCCCTCGGTGTGTGCCTACTCGGACAATTCTTTTCTGCCCTTCACTCCCATGCGTGCAAAACTCACCTTCTTCGTAGAAGAAGTAAATGCCATTTGTAGGTAACTCGGACTTGGGGGTTTTATAATTATATTCTGGCAAAGATTCAAGGATTTTATGAATGCCCCTACATTTATCCGTTGGTGATTCTCCGTCAAGTATCATAACTATACTTTTGCACTTTTTATATAACATTCTCCATTAATTTTTTAAGTTTATTTCGATCAACTAATTCTATGTCATTTGACTCGGCTAATTCCATTGCTGATTGGGTAAACTCATTAGTCGTAACTACTATTCCTCTGTCGGCTCCGTAATGCTTTATTGCAGCAACAACCTCTTGAATAGCCTTATTACTTACCTTGTTACTATACCTCTTTGCCTGCACAACAATTCTTTCACCATCCTTAACGATAACCAAATCAGCACCCTGATCTTTTGATAATTTTGTTTGCATAACCTTGTAACCATTTTTCTCATAAAGAACCCTCAAAAAACGTTCAAATTCATATCCATTCATCTTGTTAAGTTCTTCTAATGTGACTTGCAGAACCTTCTTTGTGCTTATGGTTAATTCCTTTTCAAATTGTGTTAACTCAATTTCGTCTATTACTTTTTTAATCTCGCTCCATAGTCTACCTTCTTCGAATTCAATTTTTTTATCTTTAAGTAATCTTCTGAGATAGCCAATATCAATGAAATCGGGCTTAAGTAATGTTTTGAGATAGCCAATATCTACTGGAGCATTTTCGTATTTTTGAAGAACTGTATTCTTAATGTTTTTCTCTATCCCTTCATCTTCAATATCAACTGCTATATGTTGTATTTCTTCATCTTCTTCCATTTCATCGGTATTATAGAAAACGTAATTTTTCACTTTATGCTCGGAACTTGCATCTTTAAAGTATTCAAGAAAACATGTAATATATTCCACTAAATTCCCTGGTTCTTTTGAAAGAGCATGAGATTTAAACTTTTCATAGGTCTGCTCTCTTATTTCTTCAGTAATTAGATCCTCTATCGCCTTTTCTGTGAACTCAAAACCATTTTTAGCGAGTAATCTCCTTAATTTATCGATATTTTTATACAAATACCCTTTATATAGTAGGGAGGCGTCGTATGGTGCAGTCACGAGGATGTTATTAATAACACGCCAGAAAATTATTTCATTATCTTCTATGTATTTTTTGGCGAATAATTTCACGTATTCGAAACTATCACTCTTTTTAATAGAAACTATGGCTGTTGGGGCTTCTTCTACCAACCCTTTTGAGACTTCTTCCACCCACCATTCCGGTGGATGACTTTTGCCTATATATTTTCTTGCTTTTCCATTTAAATCAGACTTCGTTAACATCAAATTTGTTAGCTTTCGTGGACCAAGTGTCCACTCTGCAGAACAAGATTTGCATAGAAGTACTTGTTGAAAAAACCTTTTACCCTTGACCTCAAAGCATCCTTTAGATCCGCAGATAGGACATTCCTGCCACTCTCCAATTACAGACCTTAAATACTCCGCCCTACGCTCCTCCCAACTTTTTTTCCAACACTCTTTACAGAGAAGCTCTTTATTTGGCCCTTTATAGCCCAGTATGATCTTTTTTCCACAAATTGCACAAAGAGTACTCATTTGAACTTTTCGTTTATCTTTGTTGGTAATAAAAAAGATAAGCCCTCGCGGGTATAAAACCCCGCTCTTTATATATATCCTTCATCTTATAAACGTTTGGACTTTATAATATCCACCGGTTTATGCGAAAAAAGGTTTACCTTTACGAGAAGAGGAAGAATCGAGGATGAAGTATGGAAACACGCAACGATAGCAATATAAATACAGAGAGCATTTTAAAGCTAATAAAACTGCCTGATTTACTCTCGGTCCTCAATGCCTTGTTCGGCTTCGCTGCGATACTATTTGTACTGCGTAACGCGAATGCGAGCGCAATTGAAAATGCACTTGTATTGATTTTAGCCGCGGCGGTCGTTGACGGATTGGATGGCGTAGTGGCGAGAAATATAGGCGGTTCGCCCATAGGCAAATATCTTGATTCGCTTGCCGATATGGTGTCCTTCGGCGTCGCACCTGCAATTGTCACGTATGTGCTTCTCAATGACTATTTGCATGTTTACGCTTACGCATACATTACATTGGCTCTCTGCGGTGCGTATGTGATAAGCGGGATGTTAAGGCTTGCGCGATTCGA
>JAYEII010000172.1:0-3365 GCA_034660015.1 Methanobacteriota archaeon
ATTTAGAAGGAAGAAAAGTTCACGAGCACCGACCACGCCCTCCTCCGCAGTTTAATGCGATAGCGCATCCCTGCTATTCCCGTCGCTGCGTTTTGCATTTAAAGCCTTCCATATCTTTTATGTACCTCTTCAATCGTCATAATATCCAATACCTTAACGGTCTTTTCCTCCTCGTAAATTCGATAAAATACTGTATAACTTCGACTTATGTGCATCCGAAAAAGGTCGTAATCAGGAAGTTGCAACTTCTTCTTGTCCGTCCTTCCGGGATGAGGATTATCTTTCAGCGTTTCAAGCTTTTTCTTAATTATTCCCTTGCTCTTTTCTGTAAGCGAATCTATGTATTTTTGAGCATCTCTATTTATAAGAACGCGGTACATCCTAGATCTCCACGAATTCCGCCGTTTCTTCAATCCGTTTCATATCTTTGAGAAGCCCGAGCTTTTTCTGGTTCTCGACCATCTTCTCAATTAAGTCATCAAAAGTTTGCCCCTGCTTTTTCAATCTACTCAATTCTTCCCAAATTTCCGGCGATATAGGTATTCTCTTCGTGGCAGCCATGTTACATACTGTGAATTTTTACAATATAAATGTTTGGAGTGTTCTCAAATAAGTCGCCATACCCATACCCCTACTTAAAGTACAAAGTCCGATACTTCTCCCCCCTCTTTCCCCTTTCCCTTTCCTTCTTCCACTCCCCTATCTTTTCATTCAGCAACCGTTCATCCACAAAAGCGAAATCGCCTTCGCCCTCACTTTCTTCTTTTAAAAGCAACGGCATTTCATCAGGAGTAGAAAAAGCGGGAATATCAAATTCAAAAAACTTATCCGCGGCGAAATGCGACAGCTCCTTACCATATATCACCGCAGCAACGCCTTTGCTCGCCAATAATTCCGCTGTGCTTGCTCCGCCACCACTGCCATCCTCAAGGAATACAACGTCCCCTCTTTTCAACCCGTATTTCCTGTCCGTATCCAGTATTGCATTCCGACTGAAAGAGCGTATCACTTTTATCTTTTTTCCTCCTTTTACCTTCACTTCTCGTTTACCTTTTAACTCCTCCACGATTTGCCCTAATTCCACATTCTTCTCCATTCTCGCTTTTAGTTCCTCTTTCAGCCTTTTTATCTCCTTTTCTCTCCTGGTTATCTTCTCTGTCTCTTCTATCTTCTACGTAATCTGAGCTCATTTTTATCAGTTCGTTCACTGCCCTTTTTCATGGCTTGCTTATCGCCACTCTCCTTCCTCTTGGCATCCCAAATCTTCATCTCCTTCTCCGCCTCTTCCTATCCTTGCCCTACTGACCCATGGTAGCACGATGGCGGCCATAAATGCCCCGGGCACCATTCCTTAAGCTGCGGAAATCTACCCCTTAACAGTTTGCTGCTTCGCCCTTTTATTCGCTTCGCTATCCAGCTAACGGAATATTTCGGCGGACTGCAAAGCGTTTTTCCGTAAAGGCTTTTTCTAAAAGGGTTTTTGATGAACAAATGAACGTGATATACAATCACAACCATGTCTATTACTTCAATATCCAGCTCTTTGCCGTTTTCCCTGGTAATTTCTTCCTTACCTTTAAAACCAAAAAAGAAGAATTTTATCCCGGCAAAGTTTCTGAAAGGAACAAGGAAAAAAGAGATGGAATGTTTTTAGAAGGATTTAATCCGGCCCTATCTCACCTTCCACACTACAACCATCAATACGAGTAGAAGCACCGCATATCCCAGGAACAGCAGCCGTGCACTGAAAATGTCCGAGAGCGCACCACAAACAAGAGGAACACCGCCAATACCGGCGTAAAACATCGTGTAATAAATACCCATCACTCGCCCTTCTTGTTCTTGTTTCTGTTCTCTTGCTCCCTCTTCTGCTCCTGCCCCCGCCCCCGCTGCTTTTGACGCCAGCGTTAACGTGCCCAGTGAAATCGCACCCAAACCAGCACCAAGAAAAAAGCTCATTATAAAAAGTTCTGAGATGGATGTTGCGGAATGAAGCACAATCAAGCCGCAGGCGCATAAGAACAATCCGGCAATCGAAAGAGTAATTTCCCCTATGCGCTTCATCAGCCTGCCGAATCCCGTTTGCAGTATTACGAACACCACGAACATTGCGGACAGGATTACCCCGATGATACCCGTTGCATGGATTACTACTCCTGCTGAAAGTTCGTAATCGGGAAGTTTGAGATTGGCGGTAGCAAAAGGAGAGAATAAAGCACCCATAATCGCTGCGACTCCTATTCCAAAAAAAATCACCACACAAGCCAGTATCAATGCCTTTCGTTCTCTTTCGCTTAATGATAATCGTTTCTTTTTTCTCTTCGACCTTGTCTTCGGCTCGTGAACAAAAAGCAATACCAATACGACACTTAGCAGTGCAAAGAGAACGCAAAAGAAGAACGGCATGTGAATACCGTAAATGTCGAAAAGGAATCCACCTGTAATTGGGCCTGCCGCTAAACCCGCGCCCAGACCCATGTTATACACGCTAAGCGCATGCCCGCGCTCATCGTAACTCGTGACTTCCGAGAGCAAAGCCGTAACTGCAGGGAAGAACAATCCTGCGCCTGCTCCTTGTAATGCTCTTACAAATATCCAGTCGTAGGTGTTGTTGGAAAAAGGAAAAAGAGCGGAGGCAATGGCATAAAGCAAAAGCCCGGCTACAATCAAGGGTTTCCGCCCCAATTTGTCTGACATAATACCTCCTGAAACACTGAGCGGTATGCTTACGATAGTAAAAGCGGAGAAGATCAATGCAGAAACGAAAGATGGAGTTTCTGAGGCTTTCACCCATTCGCCAAGCAGCGGCGCAATCACCGTAACTCCAAATTGCGTGCTAAAAACACAGATTGCTGCAATTAAAACTATTTTTGTAAGCGCTCGGTCAGAATTTAATTGCATAGATAATAATTTGAATTTAACATTATTGATTTTTATTTTCTTGTGGTATATAAAGTATAACTGCTACCTATTTAGGACGCAGATTTACACGGATTTACGCAGAAAACTATTTCCTCAAATTATCCAATACCTTACGTTTAACTTCCGGTTTAGTGCCAAAATTAAGTTTAAAATCCTGATTATCTGCGTTCATCTGCGTCCGATTATCAAAAATTATTCTTTCTTGTCAAACATTCTTTTTAATTTAAGGAACGTCAAATGAAAATCTTAGTCGGCTCCCGGAACCCGGTGAAATTGGAAGCGACGAAGGAGGCGTTTTCTGCTTATTTCGACACGGTGGAAGTAACAGGAATCGGCGTGAGCAGTAACGTTTCCAACCAGCCAATAGATGATGAGACGTTCGCTGGCGCGAGGAATAGGGCGTTTGAATTGAAAAGGATTGATGAAGCCCGGGATTTTAATGC
>JAYEII010000172.1:3465-9589 GCA_034660015.1 Methanobacteriota archaeon
GTCATTGGTTCTTTTCCAACCGCACCGAGGTCGTAAATCACGTCAGGCACCTCATGCCGCCGCTGCTGCCCTTCTGAGGAAAGGTTCCTTATCGCTTCTCTTACGCCCCAATCCATTGTTTTCACACCTGTCGGCTCGTGTTCACGTTCAAAAGAAGAGATCACGAATCCTGCTCGTTTGCACGCGTCTATTATTTGCACGGAATACTTTATGTTAATGGCACTTCTTATGTTTTTGCCGCCTGTCAACGCCATCATCGCTAATATCATCCGGGCAACGTGACTGCTCGCACCAAAATCCACTGTTTCTGCATATATCCCTTCTTTCACGGAGATTATTCTGCCGTCCACGGCGGCAACGTCACGCTCACTTTCTGCACCCTCTATTGCCATGCCTATGTTTGTTCCAACTTCAGGAACGAGACGTTTAAAATCAGGAATGCTCTTCAGTTTCCTGACCGCTTCCTTCACGTTTTCCAGCACGAAATACCGGTCTGCGTTCTTACGCAACTCACGTGCCTGATTTAGCACTATCATATTTGACAGCTCTTCGCCTCCGGCTATCGCATCATGCACGAACTTTTTTGCGGATGCCGCTGCGTGCCGTAAATTTTCGCCTTTAGCGAGTGCAGCAGTAAGAGCCGCGGAAAACGAACATCCCGCTCCGTGTATTATTTTCCCCTTTTCCGGTTTTATGTATTCGCCGCTTAGTTCCTCGAACTCTCCATCGTATATCAAATCCGTTGCTTTACCGGCTGCTATTTCATGCGTGAGATGCCCACCTTTTATGATTACTGCAGAAGCGCCAAGTTCGTGTATCTTTACGGCTGCATCCTTCGCATCTTCCTTATCCCTTATCTCCAACCCGGAAATAACGCTGGCTTCGGGAACATTCGGCGTTACAACCACGCAAATAGGCAGAAGAAGTTTGACCAGCGTGTTCAACGCATTATCAGCCAGCAAAATCCCACCTGAACCTGTCTTCATCACGGGGTCCACGACAAAAGGGATTTTATGTCTCTTGAGCTGTTTCGCAACCGTTTCTACCATTGCGCTGGAATACAGCATACCGGTTTTCGCATAATCCACGGTAATGCCTTTGGCGCTCGCTTCGCTCATAATGGATTGTATTTGCGATTCCACGAGTTCAAC
This sequence comes from Methanobacteriota archaeon, assembly GCA_034660015.1. Lineage (GTDB taxonomy): Archaea > Halobacteriota > Syntropharchaeia > Alkanophagales > Methanospirareceae > QEXZ01. The sequence goes on from JAYEII010000172.1 coordinate 4,617, forward strand.
GGGCACTTCGTGTTTCGCCTGCACACCGGATGCGTTTTGAGCGGTAACGGCAGTGATTACGGAAGTGCCATAAACACCCATAGCGGAAAACGTTTTTATGTCCGCCTGTATTCCCGCACCGCCACTGCAATCGGAACCCCCAATGGTCATTACTCTTTTCATTGCACACACTTTATATATAACGTATAGTGCTTCTTTGGTAAAACTAATTGACACAGATGATAAAAATCGACATGTATGTCAGACTTAAATAAATCCCCGTAAATCCGTGTCTTAAACAGAATGGGGTTATATATTATATACAATGGGAAATATCAAAGTATAAAAAGAGGGAAATAAATTAATGGGGTGAGAAAAATGGAAAAGGAAATTGAAAAAAGATTTGAATATGTGATAAAGGTGAATGGAAAGGAGGTATGGCATGGACTGAATCCTGAAGAACAGTTTGACGAAATAACGGCAAAGAACCCCGGGAAAAAAATTTCCGTGGCATGGCGGACGCATGAAAAGGTTTTAATATGTTAGTTAAACGGAACATGAAAAAAGAGGAAGAATTTGAGTATAAACAGGAAGAAAGTGATGTATTTGATAGTGTCAAGAGACCAAGAATAGAGATACATATCTTTTCAAAAAAGAAGAACAGATGGATTTGGGTAGATGAGGTATTGGCAGATACGGGTGCAGACTTCTGCATGTTGCCAAGATATTTGGGTACTTTCTTTGTTAAAGATATAACAACTGGTAAATACGTTGAAATAAAAGGTGTAGTCCCCGGTGCCAGATTGATAGCATACATTCACGAATTGAAAATCAAACTTGGAGACCGTGAATTTGAAGCACCTGTTGCCATAGCGGATTCGGATGATGTTCCATCCATATTTGGTAGAGTCAATGGTTTAGACTTATTTGATGCTAACTTTTTGGAAGGTAAAAAAGTCCAACTCGCATGGAAATAGAAATAAATAATCCCGCTGGAATCTCAATTTTCACTTCTCCCATTTCTTCCACCACCTCTAATAATATTTCTATTGCCTCGCCCTATATATAAATTGACATGAACAACAAATCAGATAGAACAATACGAAGGGATGACCACGAAACGTACACGGAACTGGCGAATATGGTTCAAGAGATGGACGATTCGGTAGATGCCGTTGTGGTTGAAGGTATGCATGATAAAGAAGCGTTGAAAGAGATGGGCATTACAAAGGAAATAGCAATGTATTCGTCCTCCGGGTTTTCACATGTTGAGTTCGTTGATTGTCTGAGGCGCAGACACACCTGCGTGGCAATACTAACCGACTACGACCGAGCGGGAAAGAGATACAACAAAAAATTGGTTGCACTGCTTGAGCGTGAAGGTGTGAAGGTGGAGAAGAGGTATAGAGAAGAAATAGGTAAGATATTAGGACTCAGGGGAATGAAAAGCATAGAATCAATAAATTCACTCAAAAAGAGGATTTTTTAAATATGCTCAATAAGAGGTGGTAAATCCCAAATCTATTGACTAAACCGAAAATCTTTTAAAGAGATAGTTAGCATAAACAAATGCAAAAAATGAAAACAAGAACAGTTGTTATGGTAGCGCTAACAGCGGCAATAGTGATTGCAGCTATTACCTTCAGCGGTTGCGTAGAGAAGAAACAGGAGGGGGTAAAAGTCGGTGCTATCCTGCCGCTGACCGGCGATTTAGTGGCGTATGGCGAAAATATCCAGAAGGGTATTGACCTCGCAGTAGAAGAAATCAACGGCAAAGGCGGTATTGACGGTGCGAATATAACCGTGCTCTACAAGGATAATGAAGGGAGAATGGATAAAGCCGTATCGGCGATGAACGAACTGGCAGGTGAAGTCCCGGTAGTAATAGGCGCGGTAGTCAGTGCGAACACAGTGGCAATCTGTCCCATTGCAGAGGAGAAGAAGATAGTGCTAATATCACCGTCTTCTACCTCGCCGAAACTATCTGATTACAAGAACTACGTGTTCAGAACCGTTTCCTCAGATGAATATCAAGGCAGGGCTTTAGCCGACGTTGTGTTAGATTTGAAAGGAGGAAGAGCAAAGGTGGCAGTTGTATATGTCGACAACGCGTATGGGGATGGACTGAAGGAAGTATTTGTAAAGAGTTACCGGGAAGAGGGTGGAAACATTGTGGCGGTAGAAGCATTCAAAGAAGGGGACACGGATTTCAAAGCGATATTAAACAGGCTAAAAAAAAAGAATCCCGATGCGGTTGTATTAATCGGGTACGTGAAAGAAGGTGCGGCGATGTTAAAACAAGCGAAAGAAGAGGGGTTAAATGTAGTCTGGGTCGGCACAGATGGCATTAAAGCTGATGCGTTCATCGAGCTTGCAGGCGGGGGTGCCGAAGGAATCATAGCAACCTATCCAATATCGATGGTTTCTGAGCCGGTGACAGATAAATTTGTCGGGCTTTACGAGATAAAGTATGGTCCCGGTCATATAGATTCGGACGCAGCTTACGGCTATGACACGATGAAGGTGGTGGCGGAAGCGATAGAGAAGGGCGGCTATGATGCCGAAGGTATAAGGGATGCGCTGAGAGAACTAAGGCATCACGGCGTTTGCGGCGCGAAGAAATTTGATGAAAACGGAGATGTGCCACCAGCATACGACCTTTGGAAGATAGAGAACTCGAAATGGATACTTAAAGCCAAGCTGGTAGTATAAACATAGGAGAGAAAAGAAGAAAATGAACAAAAATAAAAAATTGAGAAAGGAGATAAGCATTCTCATAGCGATGTTGTTTGTAATGTTAGCATTTTCGCCAATTATTTCTGTTTCCGCTTTGAATTCGGACAATGAAAGCGTGCCGCCAACACCGTCACCAACACCTGAACCTACAGCTACAGCTACAGCCACTCCAACGCATTCTCCTACGCCTGAGGTTACAGTTACACCTACGCCGACAGTTACGCCACCGGAAGAAACACCCACACCAACCGAGAATGTGACAGAAGAATGCGAAACCTTGTGGTATTTCGATGAAGAAAGTTTAGAATGTCAGCAGAAGGAATTCTGCGGAGCGTATATGTACGAAGGCTTGCATACCTTTGAGACAGGAGAAGAGTGCAAAGCCGCACTTGAAGAGTATCTTGAAGAAAAGAAAGGAGAGACACCCACGCCGGGAGTTACACCAATTCCTTCTCCATCACCCGCGGCTACGCCAACACCAGAAGTAAAACTACCCACATCTATCGGTCGCAAAGAATTACCAATAACCTTTGAAGCCACTGACCCCGCACTGTTTCATTGTATCGGGCACGCGGAAGGAACAGACTGGCATGCCACGCCAGACGACCCGAACGGACACATGATTCACGGTCCCTACATCGATTTGCTTCCGGGCACGTATAAAGTCACATTTAGAATGAAGGTAGAAGGAAACGCAGGAGATGAGAAGGTTTGTAAGTTAGAAGTAGCGCACGAATACGGTAAAGAAGTGATAAAAGGCCAGCAGGTAACAGGGAGGCAGTTTGCACGTGCAGACGAGTTCAAGAACTTTTCTTTTATCTTTACTACTAATGAAAAGTACAACGATGTTGAATTCAGGGTTTATTACTTCGGTAACACGAAACTTACAGTTGATTACATAAGGTTGGAAAGCGTAGATCAGCCACTTTCCCAAGGAGCAAATCAGTCTGAACAAAATATGTATCAGGGGAAGATAATTGATAAAGTAAACTTAATAATGGATAATCTGAAGCATACAGGGTATACAAATCATAATTACATTAGAGAAGATGAACTTGGAGCCATGTTTACTGATTGCTCAGGTTTTGTAGGACATGTTCTCAAGCAAGTCAGCGAGAAGCATTATGATAAAATTCCAAGGAGGGAATGTAAAGCTTGTCGAGAAGATAAGGAGTGCCCTTGCAAATATCCCCTGGCAGCAGATTACTATGATTATTTTGTTAAGATGCCAACAGAGCCAGATGCGGAGCATTGTTGGCAAAGGGTTGAGCATATCAAAGGTGCACAGCCAGGAGACGTTATTGCATACAAGTATGATCCAGAAGAAGGTAAATCAACAACAGGACATGTTATGATAATTTACTCTACTCCAAAGCGATCAACATGCAGTGATACTAACCAGCATTATGTGCAGGTTGTTGACTCTGCGAGAAGCGGTCATTATAAAGACACAAGAAATGGTGAAGGGCCCTATAGTGATAAGTATGAGTATAAAGCATGGAAAATTGATAAACCAAGTGGTTTAGGAATCGGAAAAATGTGGTTTAATACAGGCAGCAAACCATACTACCGGTGGAGTTCATGTTCAGGAGATAAACACGAAGCAAATATTGCAATAGGAAGGCCAATAGAATGTTATCAACAAAATGAACTTTGCGGGGATATGACAATAAAAGAAGCTGTTGAAATTGCAGAAAATAGCTATTGTACAAGAGATGGCTCTTTAAATAAATCAACATACTCATGCAACAATATTACAGGAACATGGTGGATTGATTTAGATATGGAATTGGAAGGAGATTTAAGCAATTGCAATCCTGCATGTGTTATAAATGTTGAAAACAAAACTGCAGAAATAAATTGGAGATGCACAGGTTTAACTGCTCCTGAGAATGAAAGTTTATCTCCTCTACAAAGTGTTGATTATGGACCCTACGGAGAGATGGTTGTTAATAATTTAACCTTTATTCTAAATAACATAGAAGATACAGAATATGTTCATGGTCCAATTGACTCAGAACATATTAATGAATCAATAGGTAAATATCACACTGATTGTTCTGGGTTAGGTGATTTTGTTTTGAGCAGTGTACTCCCTGATCACTATGAAAAGATAAATGAGAGTGCTACACATAAAAAATGGAACAGACCAAGGGCTCTTGATTATTATCAATTCTTCAAAGAGAGAACTTATCATACAGGAGGAGATAATTGCTGGCAAAGGATTCACTGGATGAAAAACGCAAGACCCGGTGATG
>JAYEII010000172.1:9689-16754 GCA_034660015.1 Methanobacteriota archaeon
TGCGGGGATATGACAATAAAAGAAGCTGTTGAAATTGCAGAAAACAGCTACTGTACAAGAGATGGCTCTTTAAAATCAACATACTCATGCAACAATATTACAGGAAGATGGTGGATTGATTTAGATATGGAATTGGAAGGAGATTTAAGCAATTGCGATCCTGCATGTGTTATAAATGTTGAAAACAAAACTGCAGAAATAAATTGGAGATGCACGCTCTAAACAATTTCAAAATTCGGATTCTAAATACCAAAACTGCCACACGACACAACGAGCCTGTAAGACCATGTAAAGGGCTTAGTTTTGAATTTGGATTTTTGATCATTTGGATTTGTTTAGAATTTGGTGCTTGGAATTTGGAATTTGTTCATCATGCTCCTCAGCTCCTTCACACTGAACTGACCGGGGGCTACTCCTTTCTCTTTTTCGTTCTTCCCTTCTATGAATCCATAAGCCAATGCAGACCCATATAACGGTGCTATCACTCGCAGATGGCGCCCTACACGGCCCATTCCGATGGTCACCACCAATTTCCCTTCACTTGACAGTTTCTGCGTGAGTTCTAACAGCAGCAACGCATCGTTCGCCGTCTTCGGCGTAACCGCTATTTTGGCAATGCTGCCTCCTTCTTTATACATGCTCGTGATGATTCTCAGTATATCTTCGCGGCGCGGCATGCCGTTAAAATCGTGGAAAGAGGAAATAACAGGTATGTGACGGCGTTTTGCCTTTTTCAGTATCTCCTGTTTTCCTGCTGCGGGCGAAAAGAATTCGATGTCCACTGCGTCTACCAGCTCTTCCTCTGCAGCCGCGGTTTCGAGGATGTCGCTCAGCATCCCTATTCTTTCGGCTTCTGTGCCTCTAAATGCGCCACCTTCCTCCTTTCTCCTGTTCGTTATGATTATCGGCATTTGTAGTGAGGACTGAGGATTTTTTAGCATCGCAACAAATTCTTTCACCTTCGCTACACTTTTTTCTTCGGCTTCTAAAAGGTCAATTCTCAACTCTAATATGTCCGCTCCACTTTCCTTTGCTCGTTTCGCCTCGTGAATGTCCAGCCTTTTCATTACGGCTACTATAACAGGTGCAGGTCTTCTTTGTAATTCCAATTCCAATTCCGCCTCACCTATTTTTCCCATTTCAAAAACCTCTTCACGTATTTATTGTCTTTTATCAAATATTGTATGGTATAGAATAGCTTATATAGAAAGAATATCGTATTTCCGAAAAGTAACCACAAGATTACACAGATTTCACGAGAAAAATCTTAGATTTCTTGTCTTGTGTTAATCTTGTGAAATCTCGTGGTTTGCAATTTATTTACAAATCTCGCCAAGCTTCATCCTCCTCCGGTCTTAACCAATCCTTTTTTAGCGCTGACTCACTTGCAATCATCGTTTCCATTTTTTGTTGTATATAAAGTATAACTTCCTTCTATTTAAGACACGGATTTACGTGGATTTATTTTAGTTAAAAGTGTTGATTCTTATCATCCGTGTTAATCTGCGTTAATCTGTGTCTATAATTTATTTTCTGCTTCTTTTATTTATAATATAATAGCAAAGATTTTATAAATCAAACATAATTAAAATTTTAAAATGGTTTTACTTGCCCCCAAAAAGAATGGCCGGGGTGTGGTAGCGGCATCCCTCGGGACTGTGGATCCCGAGACCTGGGTTCAATTCCCAGCTCCGGCCCTTAAATTAAACGAGAATAATCAAATGACGTCAGAACCAGGAGTATTGGTAGTGCTTGAAGGGACAGATGGGGCGGGCTTATCAACACAGACAGCGCTTTTGGCCGAGCACCTTAGGAGCAAAGGCGAGGCGGTTATTTCGACAAAGGAACCAACATCATCGCATATTGGAAATCTGATCCGGTCTGCACTTAAGCATGAATGGAAACCATCTCCGCGGGCATTGCAATTGCTGTTCGCCGCTGATAGAGCGCATCACTTGGAGAACGAGATTGAACCTGCCTTGCGAGCGAATAAAATTGTCATATCTGACCGATATGTTCTGTCATCTTTAGCCTTTGGTTCGATAGAGAATGACCTGGCGTTTTTGAAACAAATCAATTCAAAATTCCGGAAGCCTGACCTCACTTTTATTATTGACACACCACCCCGAATCTGTTTAGAACGGATTAATAGAACGCGCGAGAACATTGAATTATTTGAGGAGAGAGACAGATTGGAACAGGTCAGGGAGAAATATTTGTCGCTCAGGGGTTACTTTAAAAATACGTTTATTGTAGATGGCGATAGGGAAAAGGAGAAAGTTTCGGAGGATATACAGGCGGTGGTTGAAAGAAGTATAAAAGTGTGAAAGGGTATTTGAGTGCAAAGAAGCCTATAACTATACTATTCTTCTTTGCCTCTGGTCAACCACACCCAAATTCGACACACGAACGCCCACCAGTCTTATTTTCTTTCCTTTTCCTGCACTAAATTCCGCCATCAATTCCTTCGCCGCTTTCTTGAGCATACTTAACTCAGAATGAAATGATTTTAGCGTCTTAGCCCTCGTGCATACAACAAAATCTTCAAACTTGACTTTTATCGAGACCGTTTTAAAAATAAAGCCTTCATGCTGTATCGCATTATAAACGTCTTCCGCTAACCCATCCACACAGTCATTTAATACCTGTGCGTCTTTCGTATCCTCAGCGAAAGTCCTCTCTCGACTTAAAGACTTCCGCTCCCATTCCTCTTCCACTTCGCTTTCATCTATTCCGTTTGCGACCAGATGAAGCCTCGTGCCATATTTACCGAGCTTAGCAACGAGTTTTTGGACGTCACAGCTCGCAAGCTGCCCTACTTGCTCAATGCCCATCTGTTTTAATGTCTCCTCTGTTTTTGGACCCACACCGGGAATCTTTTTCACCGGTAAAGGAGTCAAGAATTCTCTTGCTTTTCCTTCTTCTACAACCGTCAGACCATCGGGTTTCACAAAAGCCGATGCTATCTTTGCTATTGTTTTGTTTGGAGCGATGCCAACAGAGCACGTTAAACCTTCCTTCTCCAGTATCTGCCGTTTTATCATCCGTGCATATTCCCTTGCGCTGTTCCAATCGTGCACTTTCGTGCTGACGTCGAGAAAAGCCTCGTCAATGCTCACTTGCTCTATTTTATCGGCGTATTCCTTCAAAATAGCCATTAGTTCTCTCGACACACGCTTGTATAACGGCATATTTACCGGTAGAAACTTCGCATCTGGACATAGTTTGTATGCCTGTGAAATAGACATTGCCGAATGGACACCATATTCTCTCGCTTCGTAGGAGCATGTGCTTACAACGCCTCTTATTATTTTATCTGGTTCTTCAACAGCTTTTTCTTCTCCCGCTTTGGGTCCTCCCACGACTACCGGCAATCCCCTCAGTTCGGGATTCTCTCTTACTTCAACCGCCGAAAAGAAACTGTCCATGTCAACGTGAAATATTAGTTTCATCTGCTTCTGCTCTTTTGATTGAAATTACTTCTTCGTTTCCTTTTTAACCTTTCGCACGCGGAGAGCCAAGTATGAAAATAGAACACTAAGCAAGAGCAAAATCACGCCGAAAATTAAATACTTTGGTTCGTAGAGAGGCACAATCCCCGTAACTTCTTCTTCACGTTCTGGGAAGGTGCTTTTGATAAACCAATACATCTCAATAATCCCTCCAACAAAGCTGAGTGCCGCAGAAGAAAGAAGCAGTATTATCTTTGTCATTTCGTGTGGATGGAGCAGCCTTCTTCCTTTTTCTGTTAGCTCGTAGTATATCCATTTGTTCCCATTATCGTTCTTCTTCACCAAATCCGTATCAACCAATCTATCCAAGTTTTCGTAAATCGTGGATTTAGGAAGATTTAACCTTCTTGATAGCTCACTTGCAGTCATACGCCTTACATCAAGGCTCTTGAGGATATTGACTTTTGTCTCTGAGGATAAGGCACCAAGAGCCTTCTTATCAAGTGTTATTTTATCTACCATTTTGAATGAACTATTGGACTTTCAATCTTATATTTTTATCCTTTGCAATTGCTACCATAGCATTTTTAAGCGATATTGAAATAAAACATTAACCCTAAACAAATCAACACTAGTAAAAAAATAAAAAAAGAAAGGAGATATGCACGCCTTCCTTTTAAGTCTCCTCTATCACTTGTTTTTGACCAATTGTTGCCGAAACCATAAGTTCTATTTCTATGGTCTCATCACCATTTGAGGCATGTCCCTCGAAAACCCAGACCGGCTCTAAGTAATCTTGCTCCACTCCCGGACCTTCTTCATAGTATGCTAAATAAACTTTGTTGATAGTCACAGTATCGTATCCAGGCGGTAGCGAACCCCAATTACCCTGTTTTAACCCCTCAAATGCAGATTTAGAGGATTTTATCTCAGTGGTTCCTGATGCTTCGAGTTTCCTCCATACTTTATGCACCCCAATGGCTTCTCCGCCATCTCCTATATATACTTTCAGTTTTGATCCGGGCCCTATCACAGGAACACCGTTTAGTTCTCTCCCAAATATAACTTGCAAATTTGTATCGATCTTTTCTATGATTTCACCGGTTGATGTATCTTTTCTACTTAATTGATCTGATACAACCGTTTTAACATGTGCATCTTCTGGAAGCAAACCTTTTTTCGTTAGATAATCAGTAGCTATATCTATTGCATCCTCTTTTCCCGGGAGATTAAGAGCAGTTTTCGGCAATGTCCAGAGTTTTGAAAAGTCGTGATATGTTATCGAACCCTCTGGATAGATTCTTAGTTTAAGTTTCTTTGAATCATCTGCGGCTTTAAGATATTCATCGCCTTCAGGGGGTACAATATTCTCACTCATTCCGAATTGTTCAGCTAACGCTTTTGCGGTTTTGTCATCTATTTTTTTCTGGACTACTTCATATCTAACTATCTCAACTAGGGCAGGCAGGTCTGTATTCAAGCTGATTTTCAAGTTGGCATCTTCAGATGCTCCCGCGGACTCTATCAGAAACTGAGATTCTTGTTTATCTGCTCCTGGTAAGGATAACATTCCTACTCCGATAAGAAGTGTCGTTATTATCAAAGCACATAACAGTTTTTTGTTTGTCATTTTTTCTTAACATGTGTGGGACCATGTCCAAAAAGTCGCTTGGGGGGTTGGATTACTGCATGCAGGTCCTCCTTTTCCGTGGATATAATCATCATAGCAATTATCATCGTAAGTAATCACATTGACTTGCTTATCGCTTGTTTGGGTAACGTCACAAGCATGAAACCACGCGTCTTTAACCTTTTCACCGTTATCTAAGTACTCTCCCCACTTTTTACCCATGAGATTACTGGAACTTTGTGATTGAGGTGTCTTAAAGCCGCAGAACAGGTGCAGCCCGCCACCTGTAGCATGAATCCAATAATTATCATCGTCAGAATTTAGAAGCGAGCATGCAACTGTTCCGAACCATTCGAGCTCGTAATCGCCAAAATATGCCTCATTCCATTCAACATATTGGTTCCCTGAATCAGGATTTAGCCAAATTGCTTTATGTCCACCATATGTTTCCGAATGTCCACAGTGGAATGATATGACGGGGTTGTCCAGACTATAGCCATTGCCTGTAAAATGCGATTCTAATACTCCTCCATCATTTTCTTCGTAATCAACACTATACCAGTTGAGTTCATTTTTGAAACCAATGGCATTATCATCGCAATAGTCTAAGTCGTATTCTGAACCCGGATAGTCATTAATCCACGCTATTCCAAGTTCATAGGCAAAAACCGGTGTACTCAAGAGCATTGCGAAACCGATTACCAGAGCCATTACTGTTAATTTTTTCATTCTGTTGTCCCTTTTCATTTTTTCACCTCCTAAGTTTTTTGGGTATTTATAAAGCGCCCCTCCTCGGCGCTCACTAATCGTTTCGTTCAAACCCCTGATAAAACTACCGAAAACGTTCGGATTTTCCGAACAAAAAACAAAGGTTTATATATAAATGAACAATTCCAACCTGAAAATGCCGTTATGATACGTGAGACTATCTTAGCGTAGACATTCCCGGTCATTTGAATGAATACCTATTCAATACTTTAATCTCCTCACTTGAGCTAATGCTTTTTTGGGAATACATATAAAAGAGTCATGTGGAACAAGTTTTCTGGAAAATGGAACGCTAAATTCTTTTTGTCCATATCGTATTTTATATTTTCTTCTCATTTTTTCAATCGATTTATCGCTACCATTGCCACCACAAAAAGCGTTATAATTACGACAACAACTACCAACCACGTAGGAAGTATTTTTGACGTAGTTTTAGGCCAAGTTACTGGATCAATTGTAAAAGTAACAACACTTGACCCACTATTGCCCCATTCATCCGTAGCTTTCACTCGAAGACTATGGCTACCTTTTGTCAGGATAAACATATGTTCGGATTCGATATAGCCTATGTTTTGTCCATCCAAAAAGACTTCTACTGTGCAGTTGCACTCGGATACATTGTAAATCAAGTTAAGTAAATTTGTCCCTATGGTCCCATCGTGTGGCCGCTCTATAACCACAGCGGGAGGTGTAGTATCTTTTGGATTTGCCAGATTATAAACACTTTCCACTACAATCCTGGCGGCATCTGTCGATAGCGAAAAATTCAAATGCTCTATGGTATCATCAGGGGTATGGTGATACGGGGTGAACGTCTTTTCTAGTAACATTATTGCAGGGATATTATTTCTCCAAAAAGGGCAATGATTGCTATATGCCCTCAGATTACTCTCATCCTCATACAGAGGGTTTCCCATATTGATAGCGGATTCTCGAATAGAATTTTTTAACCATGAATGTTGAGGAATATAAATTATTCTGAGGCTGTCACCATATCCAACTTGATCCACATTTATAACGCAGGTAATGTTCTCTTTCAGGTCTCTGTGTTTAGATGCCCATTCTGCAGCTCCTTTTACTCCATGCTCCGGGACTGCAATGAAATAAACTGTTCTGTCAAGAGAATAGTTTTGAAGCATTCTCGCCACTTCGAGCGTTACCGCAACGCTTAAGGCACAATCATCTGCACCTGGACTTTTAGGCGCGGTATCATAG
>JAYEII010000173.1:0-11950 GCA_034660015.1 Methanobacteriota archaeon
GTATATACACTACACATATAAAGTTTTCGTTTTATTGTTTATGGGATTTTTTCGGGCATTGGCTCGTTTTCCGACCCAGAAGAAACGGCATTATTTATGGCTTCACAAGACTAACTTGACGCTATGGGAAATGAGATAATACTCTCGGACGTGAAAGACTTTATTCGAGAGCTGCAGGACATCTCACCTGAAGAAATCCATAGATCAAGAGAGCTGATAAGACCGTACGTACGCAAAGAACTGATACGCTCCGACACTAAAAGAACAAATCTTCTGAAAGAATTCATAAACTTGCTTGAAGATGGATACTCAGTTGAAAGCTGGCTTTCAAAACTCAACTTTTCCAACCCCATAATGACGCCATAGGAACGATGGGTTACTTAACCGAACATGCATGAATAATATTAATGGTAAAAGAAAAAAGAGAAGGGAAAGATGGAGAGAGGAGAAATAATTGAAGAACCAGGATTAAGAAATAAAACTTCTGTATTTGAAGACCGTTACCATGCTGGTAATTTGCTGGCAGAAAAAATTAAGGATTATAAGGGAAAGGATGCTTTCATATTCGCTATACCAGCCGGTGGCGTTCCATTAGCTGCTGTTCTCTCAAAGAGGTTAAATTTGCCTTTTGATGTTTTAGTTGTCAGGAAAATTCATATACCGTGGAATAGGGAAGCGGGGTTTGGTGCTATATCCTGGGATGGAACAATTCTTTTTAACGAGTCCATTTTAGATCTTCTTGGATTGAAGAGGGAAGAGATTGAGAGATGTATCTTTGAGGAAAAAGAAGAGATTGAGAAGAGATTAAAGATGTTTCGTGGAGATAAGCCTTTTCCGGATATCCAAGGTAAAACTACAATAGTTGTGGACGATGGTATAGCATCGGGTTTTACTATGCTTGTAGCAATTTCATCGTTGAAAAAGAAGGAGCCAAAGAGGATTATAGTAGCAATTCCAACTGCCTCAATGAGCGCTATCAAGATGATTAGAAATGAAGCTGACAAGATTTTTTGTTTGAATATCCGAGAAGGAAGAACATTTGCAGTGGCGGATGCATATAAGCTATGGTATGACCTTGAAAATGAGGAAGTGGTAGAGATTATGATGGAGGCACGGTATTATGAACCATAGGATTTCTATCCTTTGAAGCATAACTTTAATAATTTTCAACGGGCAGAGAATTACGCGTGCTCATCAGAGCGAGGCTGAGAAGTACTCTTTGACCGTGATCAGCGGTTTCCCCTGGGTAATGATGTTATACGTTCTCCAGAGGTAAGGACCGGGACAGGCCAACAGCTCCTCAAGACGACGGTCGCTACTCAAGTAGCCGACATCCATGATCTCTCGCCGCGCTTCGATTCTGTGCCTTTGCATAATCTTACCGATGGGAATGTCGGCTCTCATCAGGTCGGCTTTGAAGGCGGGTTTTAGCCTCGAGAGAGGAGTATATGACCTCGCGTAGAGGAGCGCCGAACCATCCCGGCTTCTAACGATTATGACGTCACGCTCGTTTGCAGGCTCTCCAGCGTCTACCGCCAATAGGTCAGCTACTTCCCGAGGGCAAGGAACCACGGATTGCTTGATTGTACGAAGCGCAACTTCGCAGCACGAGATCAGCTCCAGAAGATTCGTCATGGAACCGTCGTGACCGAGTAATACTCTATGGATTGGAAGTAGCCTATAACTCCTACTTAATGACCAAATCTTTGTGGTCGAGACATCCACGTGCATCTGAGCCCCTGGCAAAAATGTTTTATTCATCCTCCGAGTAACAAATCCTGTGTTTTTAAACCATACAAAGACTTAAACCTAAATAGTTTGATAGAAAGGTATAAACACAAATAAAAAATCCGTTTATCGCATTAGAAAAAAGAAAGGGGCTTAGGGTTGCTGAGCTTTTGGTTACACATAAGATAGATAAACCGATAACAAAAGAGAGCATAGCAAAGAAGAGTGCGTTCTATGTCCTGGAAGACGCTTATGTAGAGTTTGAAGAGACCGATGCTGATACGCTCGAAGAGATCATTGAGGAGACAAAAGTATAGAATCATTCGAATAACATGAGCCCTACCATCATGACAAAAATGCCCACAATTATTCCTATATTTGTGAGATGCTCGCTGCCGTACTTGTTCGCTACAAATGCCACAAAGATCATCACGCCGGTGGCAAATCCCAGGCTAATCGAAAGATACCGTGTATCAGGTTCTGGTATGAAGTAAGATATGAGACTCCCTATACCAGTAGCAAGACCTGCAAGCGTGGTAAGTACTATTGCTGCGAGGATACCAGTGGTTAACATAAAGTAAAATAGATGCGGGATTGCTAATAAAATGCATTCTTTTTAGTCCACTCTTTACGTTGTAGGTCAGTATAGAAAAATTAGTGAGGTGCTATAAAAGAATGAACATGAGAGGTAAGAAAGAAGGAATTGGAGACAGTTTCCAGCAAGAGACGAAGTATCAACGAGGACATCTTCCAGGTGGGTACTTAGATTGGGCAAGCAAACCAGAGACGTATAAGCGGTATCCTTCTGCGCCGAAAGTCCTGTTCGAACCACCAAAAGAGGAAGGAGGAGCGCCGCTGTGGGAAGTCTTGGGACGCCGCCGAAGCGTTCGAATCTTCAAAGATGAGCCACTGACAAAAGCAGAACTATCTCAACTGCTTTGGGCAGCACAGGGAATTACCCTCCCCGAATATGGATTCAGAACTGCACCATCAGCCGGGGCTTTGTATTCCATAGAAACGTATCTCGTGATCAATTCAGTAGACCAAATAAGTCCAGGAGTCTATCATTATGCGATTGACAAACATGAACTCGAACAGTTAAGAGCGGGGGATTTTCGTCTCCAAGTTGCACAGTCTGCCCTCGATCAAGAAATGGTGTACCATGCGAACGTGGTCTTTATCTGGACTGCTGTCTTCGCACGCTCAAAGTGGAAATACAGACAAAGAGCCTACCGCTACATATATCTGGATGCGGGACATATAGCTCAGAACGTGGCGTTAGCCGCAGTTGCACAGAATCTCAGCAGTTGCCAGGTTGGTGCGCTCTACGATGAGGAGGTAAACGCTTTGTTGGGCGTGGATGGCATAGAAGAGAGTGTTGTTTATATGACGGTAGTCGGGAGGGAGAAATAGAAGAAAATCTATTGAAGTGACGACGAAAAAATTTCGTGTCGAGGCACAGCGATTTTACGAGCACATGGGCTTTACTTGAACACATGAGAATTTCACAAAAATTTTAAATACACCGAAAGCATACATAAAAACCATGCAAGATAGAACAGTATCAGAGGTTATAGTAGAGCAACTCGCTGCATGGGGAGTAGAATACATTTTCGGGCTTCCCGGCACGACTTGCTTAGGTGTGGTGGATGCAATACGCAAGCACAATAAAATAAAGTTTATAAAGGTGCGGCATGAGGAAGCGGCAGCGCTTATGGCATCTGCATACGCTAAGCTGACAGGGAAAGTGGGTGTTTGCTTAACCATCGCGGGACCTGGCGCCACCAATCTGATTACCGGACTCTACGATGCGAAAATGGATAGAGCCCCGGTTTTAGCTCTCACCGGTCAAGTTAAACTCCAGTATATAGGACCGGGGAGTTTTCAAGAGATTGACCAGGATGTCCTTTTCAATTCCTTCTGCGTCTTCAATAAGACCATAAATTCTAAGGAGCAAACCATTGAGCTTGTGACTTTGGCTTTAAAGCATGCGTTAGTGGAAAGAGGCGTTTCTCATCTCACCATTCCAAACGACATCCAGAAAGAATTGCTTGAGGCACGTATAGAACCAATGGAAGGGCGAATTCCTGATTTTAGAATAGTGAATACCGAACTGGTTGAAAGAGCAGTGCGTTTAATAGAAGAAGCAGAGCGCCCTGTGATAATCGCTGGCTGGGGTGCTAAAGAGCAAGGAGATAGTCTATTAAAGCTGGCTGAAAGAATAAAAGCGCCCATAATAACTACTTTCCGTGCAAAAGGTGTTGTGCCAGAGGATTATGAACTTTCTTTAGGCGTCCTTGGCGATGTTGGAACCCCAATGGCAAGAAAATATGTCAGAGCTGCTGACTTACTCCTGGTTTTCGGTTCTTCTTTCTCTGAAAAGACAAATATTCCAATGAAAAGAACAATTCAAGTGGACATTGATCCAATGAATCTCGCCAAAGAGTTTCCAATAGAACTCACTATTCTGGGAGATTGCGGGGTGATACTTGAAAAATTACTGGAGAAGGTGAAAAGAAGGGAGAATCAAGGTATATTGGAGGCTGTTAGAATCGAGAAGGAAAAATGGTATGCTCAGCTTGAAAAAGAGGCGGACTCCGAGGCTTTGCCCCTAAGAGCTCCTTTTATTTTCAACGTGTTACGAGAGACCATAGACCACGATGCTATCATAACCATAGACGTTGGCGACAATGGCTTCTGGTTTGGAAGAAATTTTATGATGAAACAGCAGACGCTTCTGATGTCCGGGTATTTGGCTACCATGGGATTTGGTCTGCCAGGTGCAATTGCATCCAAGTTAGCTTTTCCTGATAAGCAGGTGGTGTGCATCACGGGAGACGGTGGCTTTGCTCAAGTCATGGGCGATTTTTTGACTGCGGTAGAAAATAACCTGGATATTACTGTGATAATCTTAAACAATAAAGAGCTGGCGATGATAAGCATGGAGCAGAAAGTTGAGGGATACCCAAAGTTTGCTACGAACCTTAAAAATCCCGATTTCGCAGATTATGCAAATTCGTGCGGCGGCGTAGGATTCAAAGTAAAAAAGCCGAACGAGTTGAAAGATGCTTTTGAAAAAGCGATGAAAGCAAAAAAACCCGCTATCGTGGATGTTGAAACAGACCCTAAGAGATTTTAATTAAGTTGAACCAATGAAAGGCAAAGACAATCCTCTTTACGTGTTGGACGGGAAAAAACTTGGTGAGCACACATTGCGCTTAGGCGAAGTGAAAAAGGGTGCATTTGCCGGTGTATTTATGTTCAGCTTGCTCATTGAAGAAAACGACATAGTAAGCGGTTTATATTATACCGGAAGTAAGTGGATCAGACCCTGGATGGAGATTGATTATAACCCTGCTGCGGAGATAGAAGGTTTTGGAGAAGAGCTCTTTCAAATACTCTCGGCGTTAATCCCTCCTGGTGGACACCTATCGGTATCTTATTTGAACCATAGAGTGACTGCGCGGGCATTGAGTACAGGCGTTCCTCCTGCTGCAACTCCTTTGGGCTATCTCCTCTGGAGAAGCGGATTTCGCTGGTTCAAAGATTGGTACTTTGCTGAAGGCTGGAAGGAAGGTGGCCCAAAGCTACAAGGTGAGAAACCGCTGAATGAAGCACGCAAACGAGCGAATACACAAAAGATCGTTGACGAGGTGACTGATTTTGTCAGTAAAACTGGATACTTAGAACCTGAAATAGAGGAAGTATGCAAGAAGTTAGGGTTGAAGATATTGGAAGAAGTGGAAAGCGAAAAATGACCAAAATCTAAAAATCAAAAATCTCATCTAAAACGCATTACGCCAATCCTTTTGCAGTACTCAGTAATCGGGCAGATACTGCACTTCGGGCTTATCGGCGTGCATACCGCCTTGCCATGCCTGACGAGGAGATCGTTAAAGACTATCCAGTACTGCTTTGGGAGTGTTTTTCGTAGAGCAAACTCTGTCTGATTCGGAGTTTTTGTCTCTACGAGTCCCAGGCGATTGGATATACGGTGGACGTGTGTATCAACTGCGACACCGAGTTTATTATAACCCATGGTAATAACGATATTTGCGGTCTTTCTACCAACACCCCTCAGTTTCAAAAGCTCGTCTATCTCGTCCGGGACACGTGAATCGTACCTCTCAACCAGGACACGACAGATTTCAAGGATTTGCTCAGCTTTTCTTTTGTAGAAATGCCGATTTTTTGTCTTGATACCGTTCTTTAAGAACCTGCACGAGCTTCTCAATATTAGCCGGCAAGTTCTCTCACCTTCTGGATATCTGGAACGTATCACAACCCTTCTCTATTGCTCAATCCACTGCCTTATCTATCGCTTTTGCAATCGAGACGTGAATGCCAACGCGAACCATTATCTTTTCACCTTCTTCTAAGAGGATAAATGGCGTTCAGATTAGATAACTCCTCATCCATATTTCTCTCACCTCTTCAACAGCTCTTCAAATCTCTCCCTGGGGTCATCTACCGCAACTACTTCCTTTACCTCCGGAATCTTCTCCTTCAGCGTTGCCTCAACGAAGTTCACCAGTGTGAACTGACTCATCGGGCATCCGGCGCATGCGCCACTCAACCGCACCTTCACCGTGCCATCCTCCACGCTCACCAGGTCTATAATAAAAAACTTGCTGACGACCTCGTGCGTGGTTCCGTGGATGACCTTGTCGTGAGAATCTGTCGGATATGTATGGAGGTACGCGCAGAGGGAGCTGTTTGCAAATTAGAGCTGTGCAACGCCGCGAAAAAATAGCACTTAGAGGATGTTACAAAAGAGATGTATGTTTTTGGACATACGAAGGAGAAAGTGCTGCAAACAAGGAAAAAAATTCATATATCCCTCTAAGGAGTTATATCGCAGCCAGTACACGGAAGACACATTGTCTGCGAAACATCTACATGAAGACCGTACTTATCCGATATTTCGCTTGTCATCCTTGCAAGTCTACGCAACCTCTCAGCGCGGGGTCTTGCTGCTTCTTCAAGCTCCTCTTTGCGCAGTGGTTGTATAGTTATTGGACGTAAAACAGGTATTACACCCATCCTTGCCAGATGCTCAACACCTTCACGCACGCATTCGTCTGTCTCACCGAGTCCAATGATAAAGTCTTGATTTTACCTTGCAACTTTGGAACCGAACAAAATGTACAATCATAGATACAGCGTTCACTCAGCGTGATGTATGCTTGCTCAGGATAATGCGCGAGTACGTGCTCAATTTCGCCTCTAACCAATTCTTTATTGTCTTTCAGGATTATAAAATCATTGTTTTCCTTTATCATCTTGAGTTGCGAGTTCCTGTTGATTTCTAAGCGCATCCTATGACCGCCGGATGTAAAGAATAAGGATTTTAGCCTTGTGCCTGGACCTGCGGAAGAAGTGGAGGTTATTCATTTATCCTTTCAAGCCGCATCCTGAACTCTTTCCGGTGCCGTTTCTCTTCATCCAATATATGCTTCAGGACGCCCACCACTTCCTCATCATCAATAGCATCAATCTGCTGCTTGTATCTCTCGATAGCTTCTGTTTCAAGTGCTATCTGCCTCTCTAATTGACTTTTCAGGTCATCTCTCCCAAAATCAAGTTCTTTGTGTTCCATACTTGGCTTTCCGCCCCTTTTCACAATCAAGTCGGCAAGCCACCACATGTGCCTCATCTCGTCAACAGCAATATCCTCTGTGACTCTGCTCGGGTCGCATCGGTCTATTACAAAGGCGTTTCTCACATATATCAGCGTGGCTTCTATTTCCCTCACAAAATCTTCATTCAATATCCTGATTATTTCTTCCACTTCCAAAATCTTTTCCATTGTATAAATTTAACGTATAATTTCCTTCTATTTAAGACACAGATTTACACGGATTTACACGGCACGGACTTATTTATTTAAGTTTAACATTGTTGATTGTTATCATCTATCTGTGTTAATCTGCGTTAATCAGTGTCAATAACTTATTTTCTTGTCTTGTGTTAATCTTGTGCAATCACGTGGTTCAAGGCAAAGGAGCAGCACCTATCTCCTCTTGCTATACAGCTTTTTAACTCAACGCTTGAATTGAGCAAACCGCCGATGAAGTTCAGATTAAACTCACACACGACATCACCAAACTCCATAGCAATCTCATAGATGAGGCAATTATATTCTTTTATAATTATTTGACCATCCTCTCGCTCCATCTCTGCAAAGGTCCCCAGTTCGTTCAATAATTCCACCACTGACACCACTCCATCCCCTTTTAGTCTTTCCTTGTAATAAGATGCCTGCTCCGCCCCCAATCGCGCCATCATCTCCCTCACCCTCTCTGACCCTTCCCTCTCAATTATATCACGGATAATCCATTTGAAGAAGTCAGAATATGCTTTTGGAAAGAATTTCTCCGCTCTTTCGGTGAGCGAGTAAAAAATCTTCGGTCTTCCCATTTTTTCTTTAATCGCTATCCTCTTTATCAAGCTATCCCGCTCCAGAATAGCTAGATGCTGCCTCGTTGCGGTGGAAGAAATACCCAGTTTGGAACTTAATCCGTCAACAGAAGCGTCTCTTCTTCTCAAAAAGTCGAGGATCCCCGCTCTTGTATCTTCTATTTGCATGCGTAGTTAAGAGCCGTGTGAGTTTATAAAGTTTTCTATTTTTATACATTAAAAACTTTTTATAGTTATTAAAGTAAAATAATAGTATACTGCAAAAAATGATAAATGTGGCGGGAGGAGAGATACATATAAGAGATTTTCCCCCTTTTATCAGGTTTGAACTCGAAGAGGGTTTTAGGAGGAAAATCTTCGCAAAGTTCTTGAAGAGTGTGCGCGAAGTTGAAGTAGACATCTCTCCGGATGAGTTCTGGAACTCGGCAGAAGAAGAATTTGAAATATCAAGATACGAGTTGATCTTTGGCAAAGTACGCGGAAGGATATTAAAAACGCTCGGAAAAAGTCCATTAAGTGCTAAGGAGATACTGGAAAGAAATCCTGATGTCTCCGCAAATTCTATTTACCACGCTATAATGTGGTTAAAGGATCAAAAGCACATAAAAAAGAAAGGCGAGTGTTGGGAGCTCAAAAAAGATTTTTTTGAGCATGTTAGAGTTTCCGACCTTGCAAAAATAATTGATTTGAGACATAAGGGTGAAAGAAGAAAGAACGCCCTATCTATAAAGGAGTTGGAGATGGCGACTTATCTGTGGCCTAACTACGAGAGGGCTTGTGAGCTTGATGGGGTAAGCTTACAAACCCCATCTTATGGAAGGTGGTATCAAAATCACTTCGCACTCGCAAGAGCGGTAAAAGAATGGGCGAAAGGTGATGCCAATATCCCTCAATGGGCTCTGATAGCGATATCCAATTTTACCAACATGAATATTGAGGAGAGAGAAGTAATATCAAGCTATTGTCTTCCTCCGGGAGTTAAAATAACCCCTTATTACAAGGGTAGATATAAACTCCCTGTTGAGGTCTCTTCTGACCTTGATATTATCGCGCTTCGAATACTCATGAAGAACTCCGAAGATGGATTAGTACATCCCGCTAAACATAAAAAGGAGATGTTTAGAAGACTGTATCATACTTTCGGCTCATTTCAAAGCGATCGGATACCCCTGAGCATAAGAGAAATAGTTAAGAATTATTATCAAATCCAGGGTTGTAGAAGAAACTGCATTAGAATACCCCAAAGGATGAAAGAGAGATGGGAACTGCTCCCATATCACGAGAAGACTATCTCTAAAATCATGGTTCTGGAGACATTATTTGAACTGGATAAACCAAAAAGAATTTATGAGATAATCTCTCGCTCGAGGGACTTTCTTGAAGATGTATCGAGTATAGTAGAGGATTTGGGAATTGGAGAGATTAATATAAATAAGAGGAAAGACAGACCCCATTATCGGTCTTATTTGCCTAAAAAGGTGAAGGAGAATCTTAAAGATTTAAAAGAAAGAGTAGAAAGATTTAAAATTGAAAAAGGGCTTGATTTTCTCGTAGAAAGAGAGAGAACAGAGCTAATCGGGAAGATTAAAAAATATTGGGGTGAGAAAGGGGTTAATATGCTCTCCAACATGGCTTTGGATAAAGGAGTCAGAGACCTTGATCTTGCCAGAGCTTGTGGTGTGACACCCAAAGAGGTGAGGAAGATACTCTATGCACTCGTGGATAGAACGGTTATCACCTACATGAGAGAGGAGACTCCTGAGCTCGTGGAATATTATTACTATTTGAGTCCCGAGGGTATCGAGAAATTTTTAGCTGGGGAAAAGAAGGTGAAAGAAGAAAAAGAAGAGGAATACAAATATCCATTTCCGGAAGAATTCAGTGCATATCAGCGAAGAAGATTGTGTTCAGGAGTTGGGTGAGCGTGAAGATAAGCATATGTTTTTCCTATATCCTTTTGACATGTATTGCTTCTACTTATACTCTTTTAAATCGCCGTTGATAAAAATTTAAAAAGGAGTTGAAATGGTTTGAGAAAATGGGAACAAAAGGAAGAGAAATTGTGGAGATGGATGTAAAAGAGTTGATAGAGCTGTTGAACAAGGCTTATGCGGATGAGTGGCTGGCATACTACCAGTATTGGGTATCTGCACAGATAGTAAAGGGGAGAATGAAGAATGCAGCGGTTTCAGAACTCATAGAACATGCAGGAGATGAATTAAAGCATGCTGAAATGCTTTCAGAGAGGATAACACAGTTAGGGGGAACGCCAATAACAAATATAACTGTATTGAACGACAGGGCAAACTGCAAATATATAGACCCTACAAATCCCGACTCGGTAGAGATATCAAAACAGGGTATAGATGGTGAGAGATGCGCCATTGACGTCTACAACAAGCTACTGGATATAGTAGCGCACAAGGACCCCGTAACCTATCATGTTATTTTAGAAATTCTCGAGGACGAAGTAGAGCACGAGGATGATTTCGAAGCGATATTGGAAGATATACAAAGGGGTGGTGAATAATGACCGATAGATTAGGGGAGCGTGTTCAGTCAGCGGATTGGAAAAAGGAGAAGCATGTGCCGGTAATTGAGTGTCCTTCTGAGGTAAAGGCGGGGGAGCTCTTTGAAGTGAAAGTCACCCTTGGTAAGGAGATAGCACATCCTAATACAACCGAACATCATATCCGGTGGATAAATGTCTTCTTTCATACAGAAGGAGAGAAGTTCAGCTATCAAGTAGGCAATTTTGAGTTCGATGCGCATGGCGAATCTACCGAAGGTCCGAACACAGGTCCTGTCTATACGCATCATGAAGCAGCGTTTTCAATGAAAATCAACAAGCCAGGGACTCTCTATGCTTTAGCGCTATGCAACATTCATGGCTTATGGGAGAATGCAAAGGAGATAAAACTGTCTGAATAAGATGGTCCTGAGGAAGCGCCAAGGTTAGCGGCAGCGCTCTATGACAGCATCTTTAACAAGATACTTCTCCTGGGTGATGGCGTTATCCTCTGTCCCGCACATGGTGCTGGCTCGGTCTGCGGCGGAAACATCAGTGATAGGGATGAGAGCACGATAGGCATAGAATGAACTCAAAACCCCGTGCTTCAATTGATAAATATCGTCTGCAATGTTGGTCATCGTGCGAGTCTGGCAGCGAGCATCCTTCTTAGAGCAGGCTATCTAAATGTATGCTGTGACGTTCTTGGAAGTACGACAGCGTGGCGTGCCAGCAAATTCCCAATGACCAGGGAATAAATATAATATATATAGCAGTCACATTTTAACCAGCAATGAGGCAGTCCCACAATTGCTTTTAACACTAAAAATTTCGCTTCTTTTTGAATTTAAAGCCCTATTGGCTTTTATCTGGGTATTTGCAGTTAACGATTTTAGAATTGAAACGCTTGGCATAACTCTCGGTTTCGGTGGTATGGATATTTCGACAGGGCTAAAATACCTGCTGGGTGCCATTGCTTCGGTTCTTTTTTTCTCAACCCTCCTCTTTCATGAGCTCAGTCACTCCGTCGTTGCACAGAGTTATGGCGTGCATATAAGGAGCATAACATTGTTCGTCATCGGTGGCGTGTCTCAGATGGAGGAGATTCCCAGGGAGTCACGAATGGAAGCGAGGATTTCGGCTGCTGGTCCTGCCCTCAGTTTGAGCATAGGCGCCTTTAGCTATGCCATTTACTACGTCTTCGGTCCGGCAAGCCCGGCTGAAACCGGGGCGACGTTCAAGAATGCTGCCCTCATAGTGGTGGGTATAATTGCATTTTACAACATAGTCATT
>JAYEII010000173.1:12050-16723 GCA_034660015.1 Methanobacteriota archaeon
CATAGGCGCCTTTAGCTATGCCATTTACTACGTCTTCGGTCCGGCAAGCCCGGCTGAAACCGGGGCGACGTTCAAGAATGCTGCCCTCATAGTGGTGGGTATAATTGCATTTTACAACATAGTCATTAGTCTCTTCAATCTCATTCCTGCATTCCCCATGGATGGAGGAAGGATATTGCGGGCATTGTTTGCCACGTGTATG
Organism: Methanobacteriota archaeon; assembly: GCA_034660015.1. Classification (GTDB taxonomy): domain Archaea; phylum Halobacteriota; class Syntropharchaeia; order Alkanophagales; family Methanospirareceae; genus QEXZ01. The sequence continues at coordinate 12,253 of JAYEII010000173.1, forward strand.
CCCTATATAGATGCAACCCGAAGTGCAGTTTCAGTGGGCAAGAGTTTCGCCATTACCATGGGAATTTTTGGGTTGCTCTTGGTGAATCCCATTCTAATGGCCATAGCCATCTTCATCTACTTTGGCGCTTCGGAGGAGGAGAAGGCAACGGTTATTTCGGTCACCTTAGAGGGCGTGAAGGTCAAGGACGTTATGAAGAGGGAGATAATCTCTATCGGACCGGATGCAGGTGCCTTTGATGCTCTTAAACTCATGTCCGCCAGGAATTTGGGTCGCTCGATAGTCATGGATTACGGGCAGATGGTGGGTATAGTCTCCAGAACCGACCTCGTGAGGGCTATCCAGTTCAGAGGTGCATATTAATTCTTTCTTCATACCCTTCCCGGATTTCTTCCCAGTATTCTTCCGCAGCCTGTTCTGAATCGTCATCAAACTTTTTAATCCAAAGGTCTAATCCTTCATTTCCTTCAGGCATCTTCTTCTTTATCTCTGCCAGATACCTGTGGATGACATTCTTCGTCTTTTTTGTCTCCCAGAAGACGGGATACTGGTTTGCTTTCCGGTCATACTCTACAATTTTTTGCAGAAGCGCTCTACAATGTTCATAAAGGTTAAGGTCAACACCGCGTCCTCGGCGCAGGAGCGTCTCAACGGTTCTCTCGGACCAAACGCGGTGAAACCTGCATATTCCCATCTCTTCTGAATACATCTCCCTTATTGCGCGTTCCGCACAACTCTTCCCCAGCTCTCCTGGAGGCAGTGAATTTATAGGCAACGAGTTCGGCAAGTTTTATTAACGCTTTCGCATTCGCTTGCGAGAATTCAATCCTATAATTTCGTGGGTCAAATTCAACGTCGTCCTCCAGTCCAAGCTCCTCTTTTCTCAGTAGTCCTTTATGGAGGCATTCCAAAATCCATGAACTCACGTTACCAAACTCGATGGCATCAAACCCCATCATTTCTACTTCTTTCACCGCCTTCTCGGCAGCTCGCTGGTCGAAGATACCCGAGTTCGGACCCATAGCCTCGTAGGGCTCGTAGTCCTTTTCATTCCTTCTGCCCCATTTGTGTGGCTATCATTTCATCATGTCCAAACAACTACAGCAATCGCTATAAATCAGAAAATCACCTACACCACCCAAAAAATAGAGCTTTGTAAAATCGATGTTTGTAATTCCTATAATATTATAAGGCAAACCCTCTCCCCCAACAAAGCAAACCAAAAAACAAAAGATACATGAAAAAAGAAGAGGTGGTACACCTCCATAAGTTACTGGTTCATGTGAAGAAGTGTTTTGAGGAAAATGGCTTGGACTGTGATTTCCAGAAGTATAACGAGCTGGACATCACTCCTCTTGATATGCAAGGAAGCAAGGAAGAGCATAAGCAAGCTATTTTTGTTCTTGCGTCCGAAATGGCGTCAAAGGCGGTGTCAAGAAATCGAGATGAAAATCGAAGACGAGTTGTTAAAGGAAGTTCATGTGCTCCTGCATCCGATAAGGTATAGGATTGTGGAGCTGCTTGCAGAGAAGCCAATGCATATAAACGGGATAAGCAATGTGTTGGGAAAAGAAAGAAGGCTCGTTTCTTACCACCTGCTCACCCTCGAAGAGCATGGATTCCTGAGCAGTAATTACGAAATATCTGTGCTGTCGAATTCAAAGGGAAAAGCGATAAGGAAATATGAAGTGACGGAAAAAGTAAAAGAAGTGAGTTCAGAGCTTAAAAAGAGGCTTTAGATATCTTTTATGCAGGTTGTCGTAGTATATCCTCTACTTCTTTTAAGCTCTCCAACAAATCCCTTCCTTTCTCTGTAAGGTCGTAGCTTATCCCTTCTCCCGGGCTTTTGCTTTTCTCTACGAAACCCTGCTCCAGAAGAAAGTGAAAATATCTTTGAAAGCACCACCAATCCAAATATGCCCTTTGCATAACTTGTATCTTTTTCTCTTTGCCTTCGTTCTCCCTTTCTTCTTGGGATATCACCCTGAGTACATCCAAAATGATTTCCCACCTACTTCTGGGATTTATACCCCTTTTTATTTTTTCCTTACCCCTTAATCCCCCACCCAAGCTTTTCCTTCCAATCTTCCGATTGCAATTTCCAATTCACTGATACACATTACAATTTTTTAAAGTATGCAAATAAAGTTTGCGTAAAAGGAAAAAATAGGCGCTTCTTGAATAGCTGGAAGATAGAATAGAAGAAAGAGGAAAGGGATAAAAGGTGAGACAATCACTTCTTCCATAATTCAAAACATATACGGCTTTCCTATCTAAGGATTTTTTTTTTTGAAAGAATAAAATGGAAGGAAGTTATACTTTATGTACAATGAAAAATATGTGCATTAATAACTATTTTTATGCCCGCAATTTTAATTTGCTTTACGATGTACTTACTGATAATCAAATGTGCGCAGGTGGTCGAGTCCGGTAAGGCCCCCGACTGCAGATCGGGAGATCGTGGGTTCAAATCCCTCCCTGCGCTTGGTATCAAAAATGGTGCTGAATGTTTATAATACGCTTAGACGAAAGAAAATGCCTTTTATGCCTCGGAATGGCAAGAGCGTTCAGTTATTCGTATGTGGGCCGACAGTATATGATTACTCTCACATTGGTCATGCACGCACTTATGTGGCTTTTGATGTGATAGCACGTTATCTACGATACAAAGGCTACGATGTATTTTATCTTCAAAATATTACAGACGTTGACGATAAGATAATAAACCGGGCTCGTGAAGTAGGAGTAAGTTGGAAAGAAATAGCAGATAAATATACAAAAGCTTATTTTGAAGATGTGCAAGCCTTACGAATAACCAGTGTAAATAAATACGCTCCCGCTACACAGTACATTGATGCGATTTTAAGGCAGGTGCGAAATCTTGTTGAAAAAGGCTATGCTTACGAATTAGACGATGGCATTTATTATGACGTTTCAATGTTCAAGAACTATGGAAAGCTGTCTGGACGCACAGTTGAGGAGGCTGAAGATACTGTTTCACGAATAGACGAAGTAATAGGAAAGCGAAATAAAGCTGATTTTTGCCTTTGGAAACTTCTAAAGCCAGGAGAACCGTGTTGGGAATCTGAACTGGGCAGAGGGCGACCTGGCTGGCACATAGAGGATACAGCAATAACAGAAACAGAGTTTGGACCACAATACGATGTTCACGGCGGCGCACAAGATCTTATTTTTCCACATCATGAAGCAGAGATAGCACAGATGGAAGCTGCGAGTGGAAGAAAGCCAATGGTAAAATATTGGTTGCACACGGGTTTCCTGAATGTGGGAGGAAGGAAGATGTCAAAGTCGCTTGGAAACTTTATAACGATTCGCGACGCATTGAAGAAGTGGGATGTAGATACTATGCGGCTAATGTCTATTTCAACGCACTACCGCAGTCCTATAAACTATACTGAATCCGCAATGGAACAAGCTAAGAATAGCTTAAATTATATACGTGGTGCAACTAAGGCTGTGAAGAAGAAAGCAGACGTGAAAAAGTGGATTGAAAAGTTCGTAGATGCGATGGATGACGATTTCAACACACCGAAAGTTGTAGCTCTACTTCTTGAAATGGCGAAGCGAATAAACAAAACTGAAGAGGATATATCACCAGCGATTTATGAAATAGGGGAAGTTCTCGGAATCGATTTCAAACCGAAAGAAAGACCTCTGCCTCCTGAATTGATGAAGTTGATTAAGAAACGAGAAGAACTGCGGAAACAAAAAAGATGGGACGAAGCTGATAGAATCAGAGAAGAAGTGAAAAAGAAAGGAATATTGTTACGAGATACACTTGAAGGAACTGAGTGGTAAAAACTTTTAAAATAGAAAGGTTTTTAAATCCTTAAATTTTACATATTATATTAAAAAATTAGGTGGAGAAAAATGGAGGAAACTAACCAAAAAGTCCCTTTTACGGTAGAAAACATTAAGAAATGTATCTGCACCGAATGTCCAGTCCAGAACACGAGCCAGTGTGTAAAGGAGAAGATGGAAAAAGTAAAAGAGATGATGCCAAAGCCAGAAGATATTCCCGGGCTGTACTGTGCGAGTGGTGTCGCTGCGTGCAAGGACATTGACACCAACCAAATGTGCATCTGCGGTGAGTGTCCTCTCTGGGAAGAATGCAATTTAGCAAGCGGAAAGCCAATGGGGTATTACTGCCGGGACGGAAAGGCAAAGCAATAACGGTATTTGTAAAGAACCACGAGATTACACAAGATTAATCTGTGGTTATAAAAGGAGCTGAACATCCATGAAAAAACCTGATACAGAACTATGCTAAGCAGAGGATGGCATCAGTACACTGCATACATAGAGCCTTTATTTCCTACTTCCTTATGCTGTCACACCTCCTACGGGCACTTCGCTCATTTTCGCCCATTTATTACTTTCTCGTTCAAGCCTTTTAAGCTTTTTGGTTACAAAGGAATCGCTGCTAAATCTGTATGTCTCCCTTCGGTTT
>JAYEII010000174.1:0-11815 GCA_034660015.1 Methanobacteriota archaeon
GGATGGTGTGTGGCTGTATCGGCTTCGCAGCAGACCTGCGTGGATTGCAATATGACGACGTAGACGTGTTCAGGGAGAAGATAAGCGCGATATTAGAGGAGATAAGCAAATCCGTTGGCGTTGAGCCGGAGTTTGTATATGCGAGAAAGCTGCCGGGGAGCGAAGAAGTGGTCACGCTAACGGCGAGGGAATTATGCGAACGATGCAAAAAGGAATTCGCGGGCTCTAAAGCTTCACCGCGACCCGACATAGTGGTGTTAAAGAATAAAACAAAATAAGATATAGACACAGATTAACGCAGATTAACACAGATGGTAAAAATCAACAATGTCAAACTTAAATAAGTCCGCGTAAATCAGTGTAAATCCGTGTCTCAAATAGAATGAAGTTATACTTTATATACAAAGAAAAAGTGAAGGAAAGAGAAATAGCGTTGTTATGGGATAAAGATACGCCTTTTATGCAGCACCTCACCGATAAGGGGTTTGATTGTGAGCTAATAACACCGAATCTGCTGTTTGCTCCGTTCTTTTCATTTACCGGCTATAAGTTAGTAATAGTGCCAGCGGGATTTGGGAACGAACGATATTCGGGAATACTAAAGGGACTCAGAGCAAATAGCACGCGTATAAAGGATTTTGTAAAGGAGGGAGGTGTTCTTTTGGTATCCGGTGCGCTTTCAAACAGGGACGCATACAATTGGCTTCCCGTAAAAATCGAATACGTGATGGAGAAGAGGCGGGTAAGAACAGAGGTGGTGAAGGAGCATAAAGCAGCAGCGATAGTGGAAAAAGAAGAATGCATGTGTGATGGTTACTTCGACGAGGCGGGGACAGAAGGGGAAGTGATATTAAAAATAAAAGACGATAAAGATGAGAAAGCGAAAGCGATTCTGGTTGTGTCTGAATACGGGGCAGGGGAGATTATTGCTACGACTATTCACGAATATCCATCTGAAAGGTTTATAGAGCGTTGTTTAGGAAGAGGATAGTCTTTTAGTATCGGCTCAAAACTCAGTGGAATTTTGAACAGACAGTGAAAAATGAGTGTGCCGAGCAAAATTCATAATAGCCAGTTGGTGCAAATCCAACCTGAGGAAATGTTAGCCGCCACCTCAGAACTGAACCTTGCATCCTTTCTGGTAACAGGCTGTGGTGAAGCCAGGGGCCAGGGGGATGGGATACTGGGCTGCAACGCAAGCAAGTAAAGGAATTTAGCCCCGAAATTAAAGCGTCCAGAGTAGAGGCATGAACAAAAACAGAACGACATTTGTCAAACCGTGTGAGATGCTGACGCCGATGATAGAGCCTGTGAACTTTACAGCATAAGCATAGAAGTAGCCGATTAGGAAGACAAAGACCACATCGAGTAGAGACAGGTTTCCGATGTGCATTACGGCGAAAAGGAGCGTGACAAAGAGGATTCCTATGCTTGAATTGAAATATGTGATGGCGTTGTGTTGAATAATGCCACGGAAGATAAGTTCCTCTATGAAGCCGGTGCAAATCAGCATGATTATGACCGGAGCAATGAGCGTCCTGAAGGAAAGTTCTTCTATCAAAGGATTGGGCCTTAAGATGAGATATTCGACATAGCCAAAAAGTATGCCTGTAAAGCAAATTGCAATTTGTAATGGAACTTGTCTCAATTTGAGCACAAGACCGAGATCACATTCATCGAGATGCTGAAATGAAATCAAGAGGAAGGCGCTGAAAAATAACGGAATGCTCAATATCGGGAACCACTGCAAGAAATAGAACCTTGAAAGGGGAGCATAAAGGGAGATAATCCGGATCAGGGGTGCAAAGGCGATAGACATCAGGAGATATGAACTATGTTTTTCTGCGGGATATAAAAGTGCAGCATGACCGAAAAGTGTGTACATAATGACACAATGACAAAAAAGCCCCCACCTGGGACTACCGAGAGAAGTGATCAACTCTGTGAGGACTATGAGCACGAGGTAAATAAATGGGAAGAACCTCGCTTTCCGGTCATTCTTCTCTGCAAGCATGCTTTCACCTCATTTTCATGGTCCTGAGAAATGGTAACAGCATGAAAATAATCGGCGCTGAGACTACCATGGCAATTGCCAATAAACCAAGAATTCCATGCTCGATGACCAGTATCTCAGCGATCGTTCTTTCCTCAGGCTTTACCTCAAACATCGCCGGGAATGTGTCAGAAGCGAGCTTCTTCAGCGGCTCTAACGTATCCTGATATGAACCGTTTAAAGGCGCTAAGGCTGACAGCCGTACCATTGTTACTTCATTTGGAATGGACATTCGCTCATCTTTTACATAGTAATAGAGCACAACCCTTCTCTCTGTTATCTTGCCATCGGTACGTTTAATCACCACCAGCTTCTTTGTGTTCATCTCGCCCTTAAAAATAAGCCCTTCGCGCTCTGACCGCCAGGGTCCCTTAGCCCAGGAGGCATTTCTAATAGGAACCTGTTCCACTCCTTCTTCCTCTATTTCATAGCCCATTGCAGGGTAGCAAACAATAGGTGGATGGAAAGAAGATAAATTCGTGCTTTGAACGATGAGGAAAAAGACGGGTTTGGAGGAGCTGGGATGCCGATATGCGCGAGAGAGCATAATATCGGCACCGAGACTTTTTTCGAACCTCGACCAGTTGTAGCTGAAGCTGTGCCACTCACCAATAGTCTGAGGGAATGCTTTCATCACTTCGGGTTGAGCGAAATCGAGTTTTGTCCTGACAAATATCTCCTCTCCTGTAGAACCACGAATCTCTGTTGCTATCAACGAGACACCGCCGGGTGAGACCATGCCTGGCGTGGAGAGTAACGGGGTTAATACAGAGACCAATGCGATTATGCCGATGGTCATCCGAAATGCTTGTTTCATAATTATGTTGTATTTGTTTAGCTCCTTTTATAACCACAAGATTACACACAACCTTTCTTTGGTAAAGAAAGCTTGACCAAAAAAACTTATATTTTCCGCTATACGAGACAAGTACCAATTCGCAACTTAAAAAACCGCGCAAAGGCAAAAATTAGTGCCAGGGCGAACAAGAAGAAGAGGATGCTGGAGAAGTTATGGAAGAAACCAATTGCTGCTTCCATACCATACCAATCGCCGATGAGCAGCGTAATGAAAAGCCGGAATATGTTTGATGCCAGAGCAAGTGGGATAACAAGGGCTAACAGTGAAATCCTGGCAAGCAGGCTTCCTTGAAGCAGGTAAGCGATGATTGCAGTCAATGCTAAAAGAGGCATAATTCTATTCAAGCCGCTGCATGCTGGTGCTATCCAGTATGTGTTCCCAGCCAGGCTTATGCTGTTTCCAGTCATTGAAACTGGCATGCCAAGGAACCCAAAAATCGCAGATACAGCAGAGGCTGAGCAATTCTGAAGGGGAATTGCTAAGGATTCAAAAAAGGGAAAGGGTAGGGCAGTGGCAAGGAGAAAGATAGGGAAGATAAGGAGCTTTGCTCCTTTTCCTAACAGGACTAATGAAAATCCAGCCAGAACTGGCAGTAGTGAGAATGCAAGCAGCACGGGTTGATGCAAGAGAATACCGATGAGATAAAGAAAAAGTCCGAAACCAAGCGGCAGAACATGCCAGTCTTCTGGTTCTGCACGGTAAATTCCGTTTCGCTTGAGCAGAATTAAAACTCCGCTTACGGGTAATAAAAGCAAGCCATGACTGTAATACGGATTGTTAAGCCATGCACGGAAAAGCCAGAGCACGACTTCGTGATAAAGACCGGCAATGAGCAGTGCGGAACAGACCAGGATAATAATTTCTTTTTTTGGCATGTTTATTTTATGTTTAGGTGTGTCATATCATATCATATCATATCATATCATCTCCTTCCCAATCCATTTTTTGAAGAATACATCGGTGATGTAGTAGGTATCGTTCTCTTTGTCAATCATCTCTTTCTTCATTAAAAGATTGACGGAAGTCTGAACCGACGAAACGGCTCCCAGGGCATTATCACTTATAAAATCACTGGAAAATATATTCGCACCGCCTGAAGAGGCAATTGCGACGAGCATTCTCTTCTGGTGCCGGGGTAGAGTGTTCCAGATGGTAACATAAACGGCTGATTGCCCCTCAAGTATTTTATTCATGGCTGGAGTAATATCGTCAACGGTGGCTCTTCTACTATCCAGGCTGTTATTCCATAATTCATGGCACAAAAATTGAACATTGTAGGGATAGTTCTCCGTTACGTTCAGGATTTCATCCAGCACTCCTTCCTCTAATGAAAATCCAGTTTCTGAGAATTTATCCTCAAGAAAGGCTTTAAATTCTCCACCTGGGATTTTACTGAGGTTCATAATCTTGCCCATATTATAGAACGCTCTTTGTTTATTGGAAATCATGTCATAGATTATGTGTCTTCTACTTCCCGCGAATAGATACCCAACGCGGTCATGATGTTGAAAACAGGCTCGCATCCCTTTCTCTATTATTTCCCCATTCAAATTCGCTATTTCCTGAAATTCATCAAACACCACGATAAAATCCCTCCTTCTCCTCACGGCAATTCGCTGCGGTGCCTCATAGACTTCATCGAAAAGTTTCCTTGCCCTTTTTTCTTTTACTTCATAATCAATTTCTATGGATGGTTTACCATCAGAGGCGATGACTACCTTTGGGTGAATGTTGGGGAAGAAATCCCTGACGAGCCGGCTAAATCGTTCAATTTTTGTTTCCGCAGCCCTCGATATTGACTCGGTATATAGCTCCAGCAGACCTTTAAATGAAGATACTTTGAAAAGGTCAATGTAAGCGGTGTAGAAACCTTCGAGCTGTAATTTCTCAAGAGCATTTATGATTAAGGATGTTTTTCCGTATCTTCTGGGTGAAATCAGGAAAATGTTTTGACCATCTTTCAGGTCCCTTATGATATTTGCCAACTCTATTTCTCTGTCTGCAAAATTATTTCCGGTTACGACTTCACCATATATAAAGGGGTTCTTCATTTTTTGTGTTCATCCATTATATTATATTATGTATTTATACATAACGTATTTATACATAATCTGCGCTCAGCCATATTCAAGCGTGGCAGTGGCGACTACCCCCATGAACAAAATACACCGAAACCAGAACCAGCCCGCTTGCGAATAAAGCCAGCGCAGAGACATCGGGAACCGGTGCGACAATTCCCGCGCAAGTGGCAGAATCCAACCCGTCCCATATAGGATTGTACATACCTGAGCCTACAAGCTGCCAATCGACAACGATGTCATATTCATGATATGTAATTGGCTCATTTGGCGGTATTGCCCATATCGGCGTAGGTCCAAATCTACCGCATATATTAGTTGTAATCTGTTCTTGCGAGCTAGATGGGTCTTCATCCTCTTTGAGCTCCTCCCACCGCCTTACCGGGTCATCCTGTATCCAGATTTTGTATTTTGAGGGGGGCCAAAACCTTCTTCCCTTTACATAAACATCTTCGCCTGGTGCGAATTCATCTACTTCGTTACCATTGATGTCACAGGAAATGACCACTGGTCTAAAACGCTTGTAAACGTTTAGCTTCCTACCCTCTTGCTTGATAGTGCAGATATTCTTATCTTCTTTCTCCTTGACGGTGCATTTTTCTCCTTTAAGGATTATTTCCCATTCATCTCCAGCAGGTGCTTCTGTTGCACGCTTCTTCACTTCTACTTCCTTTATTATCTCTGGAACTTCTTTCCTAATGGCAGCATTTTCAGGCAGTTGGAATCCTTCAGCTTCGAATGCATTTTTCAATTCTTCCGAGATAACGCCCTTGTTCAAGTCCACTTCTAATTTTGCATTTGCATCAATGCTAAACAAAGGCTCACGTTTAAGCTCAAGGTCTCCTTTCTCCGCTATATCTTCTATAGCACCCGCAACCGGAAAGGTCGCCATGACGAACAGTAGCACTGCTATTATCGCTATGCTTATGCAGATGAAAAAAGTATCGGTTTTTTCTTCTCTCTCGTTTTTTATTCCCCTCACGTTGCGAGAACCTCCATCACTTTCACCACAACGATCAATGCGAAAATCATGAGCATGGGCATAATTGCGATGTTAAAGCTGCTTGTCAAAGATTTTAGTCGCTCCTTGATAGGGGGGTTAGGAGTTTCGTAAGAGGTGCTCAGTTCCTTGGCTATCAATGCCGAAATCAATATACAGGTTCCGATAGCACCCAATGCGGCTGCGATCCCTAACGTGGTAGTAGCGACCACCACGGTAGTAGTGGTAACGGTTACGACACTCATTTCAATCTACTTATCCATTATTATTTTCTCTATAAAAACTTTTCTAACACTTAAAATTTAATTTAGGGTAATATAAAAGCTCTAAATTGCCAAATATTCACTCATAATGGTTTTTCATATTCCTCATACTGAAATTTTTGTTTATGATGTATAAAAGAGAAATAAAAAAATAATAAATAAAAATTGCACATGCAATAAATGAACGTGATAAAAAATGATTGAGCATATTCCCCTATCCCAATATCTGAAGAATTATTCTTCTCGACCTTCTCTTATTGTCCAATTCGATAAACACAACCTGCTGCCACATCCCTAACAGCATCTTTTTATTCCCGAAAGGCACGGTTAGCGAGGGCCCCAAAAAAGATGCTCTTACATGCGAATGCCCGTTGCCATCGTGCCATCTGAGCTCATGCTGGTATTCTATTCCTTTCGGGAATAATCTCTCCAACGCATCGGGGAAATCATCCAGCAGACCCGGCTCGTATTCTATGGTCGTCACCGCTCCTGTCGCACCGGGCACAAAAATAGTTACCGTTCCATCCTCGATGCTCGATTCTCTCAGCTTGCTGTTCACATCCTCCGTTATATCCACCATCTCCACTTCTCCTCTTGTATCGAACTGCAATTCCTTCGTTACAACGCTCATTTCTCTCTCACCCTTTTATAATATAACCACAAGAAAATAAATTATAGACACAGATTAACGCAGATTAACACAGATGAAAGAATCAATGCCGTTAAAATACCCCTGTCTGCCAGCCAGCACAACAAAAGAAAGAAAAGCGTTACCAAAGAAACAAGTCTTTTTTTTCTTTTAGCACAGGTTTTCTTTTTTATAAAAAGAAAAAGTGTATATATAAATTGAGTAAACTCATGGGGACTGAATACAAAGTTGTCATTTTTGACATGGACGGGACGTTCCTGGATTCACGTGGGGGTGGAGCAGTAGCACACGAGTGGGCATACGAAGCATTCAGAAAAACGCTGAGCAATTATGGGTTAAACCTCAGCATAGCGGAAATAGATAAGTATTTTCTTGCCCCGCTATATTCTGATGGAGTTCAGGGCGTGAGAACATTCTGTGATAGATTTGAGTTAGATTGTGCGGAGTTCTGGGCACGCAGAGAGAAAGACGTTATAGAAGCGAAGATAGACGCGATGCAGCGAGGCGAAATAAAGCCCTGTAAAGGTTCTGAGGCGGTAATAAGATACTTCAGCAGCAAATCGTGTCTTGCGGTAGTGAGCGATTCACAACAAGCATGTGTGGACTACGCGTTAGAGCACTTCGAGCTGAAACCGTACTTCAGGATATGGTACGGGCGGCAGAGCGAGTTAGAAAGTCTGGACAACAGGAAGCCAAATCCTTTTTACATAAATAAGGTGTTAAGTGAATTAAACATGAGCAATGAGGAGGCGGTATTGGTGGATGATAGTCCCGTGGGTGTTTTAGCAGCCAGGAGGGCGGGCATTGATTCGGTTTTTATTTATAGAGGAGAGGAGAAAGAAGGATATAATTATAAGCCAACTTTTTTAGTGCGAGGAATAGAAGATTTAGGGGGGATTTTGTAATATGAGTATTGATATGACAGCATTAGAGGAAATAACTGAAGAAGGACTGAGAATAGGTGGTGGGATAGGCGCGAAAATAGAAACGCCGGTGATTGTGCTGAATGAGAAGGCGTATGCGGAATCAATGGGGGAGAAGGGATTTGAACTCGCGGAAATATGCGAGGAGGTCGCGGATGAGACGGGGGCGAACATTGCTATCTGCCCTCAACAAGCCGAGCTTGCGCTCATAGCTTCTGTGGTGAATATCCCTTGCTTCGCACAGCACGTTGACGCCGTGGAACCGGGCAGCCATACCGGGTTCACAACACTGGAATCCGTAAAGGAGGCGGGTGCCGCGGGGTCGCTTGTCAATCATTCGGAGCACAGGCTGAAAATAGCGGACATAGACTTCATCATAAGAAAGGCGGCGAGTTTAGACCTCTTAACGATTGTTTGCACGAATAATATCACAGTGAGCAGGGCAGTTGCAGAATTGAAACCGTATGCGATTGCAGTCGAGCCGCCAGAGCTGATAGGAACCGGACAGGCAGTGTCAAAGGTGGACCCCGGGATTGTCGAGAATACGGTAAAAGAAGTGAAAGAAGTAGATGCGGAAAGCATTGTGCTCTGTGGTGCGGGCGTTACAAACGGAGAAGACGTTCGAGCTGCGATAGAGCTGGGTGCAGACGGCGTGCTGCTGGCTTCTGGCGTGGTTAAGGCGGTGGACCCGAAGGCGGTATTGTTAGATTTGGTGTCGGGGGTGTGATAAACTTTTTTGCGTGCAAAAAAGTTTTAGAGCAGCATCTTCGCCAATCCAAACAGCAGCTTCGGATTTTTTTTCACGAGTTCCATCAATAACGCCGTCGTAGTGAACTCGGCTATGTTTACGCCCACTAAAGAGTGAGCAAGTGTATTGAGGTCGTTGTCCGATAATTTGGATAAGAACTCCTTTGCTTTTAAGCCAGTCATCAGCCGCTTTTCAAACGCGTTTCGCCACCTGTTATCGTATTCCATTAATCTATCCTTCGAGAAATTGTTTTCCTGCGATGCCTTCGCTATTACGTCACCCGCTATCTGGCCTGCCCATATCGCATACAAAATGCCGCCGCCGGTCAATGGGTTAACGTGTCTCGCAGCATCGCCGACTAAAATCAGCCCATCCGCTACGCTTTCGGCAATCGGACCGCTCAATGGCACCGCACCGCACATCTCCGCCACCGTCTTGCCATCGGGGAACTTATTATGGGCAAATGCCTTCAGATAACCAATTGCACGGTGGCTTTCACCAGAAGCATCACCACCTATCCCAAGACCCACATTTGCACGATCTCCTCCTTTTGGAAATATCCATGCATAGCCTTGTGGTGCAATTTCACTGCCCACAAAAAATTCGGAATAATCGGTCTCAAACTCTATATCACACATAAGGAACTCGGCGCAGACACATATCTCCGAAGGTCGCAACCTCGTGTCAATACCCGCCCATCTGCCTATTTTTGACTCTACTCCATCCGCAGCAACCACGACATTCGCATAAACGCGTGTATCCTCGCCCATACCGCGAACACAAACGCCTTTTGCGTATCCGTCAGCGTCCGCTTTAAGGACACTATACGCTTCTGTTTTGACTCGTACCACAGCACCCGCATTTGCAGCTTCAATTGCAAGCGCTTTGTCAAATAATCTACGTTCGAGCACATAGCCCACTTCCTCCATCTTTTCGCCGGACAAAGCCACTTTCGTGCCGTCTGGACCGTATATGTTCGCTCCGTTCACTTCTGCGCATATACATTTCTTATCAACGGAAACGAACTGCTCTATTTCTTTGCTTACGCCTTCCGCGCATTTCACAGGCACGCCAATCTCCGGATTTCTTTCTATCAAAAGCACGTCTAAGCCACGTTCAGCGGCGGTTTTGGCCGTTACACTTCCCGCAGGCCCTGCTCCTACGATTACAACGTCATATTGTTCCTCTTTCATCTCTCAACAAACCTTTGGTATGAAAATACTTTATTATTTTCATGCTCATGGGTGTCCCTATGGGTCATGAATGTTTCTTTATATATTCTATTGTTCTCTTTTGTTAATTTGATAATGAAAAAATGACCGTTAAAAAAAGGATATTAATAAAAGGCAGGAAGGTGCATAATGTAGGTTACAGGCCATTCCTTATGGAAAAAGCACGGGAACTTAAAATTCCGAACTTCCATGCTAAGAATATTAAGGAAAATGGAAAGCAGGTTGTTGATGTTCGAGTAGGTGGAGAAGGGGGGAGGATAGATAATTTCCTGAAATTTGCCAACGAAAACTGGCCCGATTTTGCAGAAGTTGAGAATATCTCAGTGGAGGAAAAGGAATACGAAGAGGATATAATGACACTGGAGGATTTTTCCGGCGTATTATCTGCTTTGCAACTCTCAAAGATCGTTCAGGCGGGATTGGGGATGATTGAGATGCAGAAGCAGGCACTTGGAAAGCATGATCAAACACTGGATAAACAAGATTCAATGCTGGATAAACAAGATTCAATGCTGGATAAACAAGATTCAATGCTGGGCAAACAAGATTCAATGCTGGATAAACAAGACTCAATGCTGGGCAAACAAGATTCAATGCTGGATAAACAAGACTCAATGCTGGGCAAACAAGACGAAACTATCGCCATTATAAAAGCGGGAAATGAGATGCTTGCCACAAAGCAGGACCAGATGCTGGGTAAGCAGGATGTGATGATTGAGAAACAAGACAAAACCCTCACCACTATAAAAAGTGGTGTGAATGAAATGCGAGAATCCCGAGAGGAAAACAAAACTCTTCTACTTGATTTTCATCACGATACCATCCAGAGGTTTGACAACGTAGATGCAAAATATGGAAAGATAGCAGAGAACATGGAGCGGATTTTGGAGGAATTGAAAGAAGAGCGGAAAGAATACAGAGAAACGGTGGAAAGGCTGGTTAATGCAATTATCGAATCGAGAAAAGAGAAGTGAGAGAACGAAACGAGGTTGAGAAATGAGAACTTCAAAAGCGGGAGAGGGTGTAGGTGGAGGCTTTGAAATCGCCGAATTCACAGTTTGTTGGAACGTAGACGAGGAGAAATTCAAAGAAAGGACAAGGAATTATGAAAATATTCTGATTGCGGGATTTCCGCCGATGGGGAATATCATACCATACCACATAAAGGAGTTTTTAAAGGATTCTGAAAAGATATTGAGTTTGTATTCGTATGACTTCCCACCCATAGTAGAAGCGCGGGAAGACGAATTTGAAATCCCGCATGATGAGGTTTGGTTCAGTGAGGAGAAGCGATTATTCTGTTATGTCGGCAAATATCCAGAGGTGGAGTATATACCAAAAGCAGCGTACAAACAGGCGGAATGCGTGGCTAAACTTTCAAAAGAGTTGGGCGTTAAGGAGTTATACACCGTAGGCGTAATTATACCCTTACAGGAACCTTTCAAACAGGTAAAAGAGGAAACAGAAGCTTATGTTGGCTTTTTTGAAGGGTCGAAGAAAGAAATTCCCGCGGGGATTAAACGCATGACGCGAAAAAATATCGGGAGATTCTCCATTATTCGTAAAACGGGACTTCTACCTGGTTTCGCTTCTAAACTTGGGATTGCAAGTTATTCGGTTCTCGGTGTGGGCGAATATCCCGAAGACCTGCGAGCCTGTGCAGGTGCCCTTAGAGCGTTTAAGCGATTATCGGGTTTGGACATCGAAACGGCAAAGACAGAAGAGATGCTCAAGGAAAGTGCAGAAGCGTTCGAAAAGAGAATAGAGAAAGAAAGACAAAGAGCGAGAGCTGCTTATCGTGGCGAGGGTGTAGGAGCTGAACCATCTGATGCTTTGCACTACATGTATGGATAATTAATGAACCACGAGATTAACACAACAAAATATTTAGGACGCAGATTAACGCAGAAAACTATTTCCCAACCCAGTTTATTATAAACTCGATAGAAGATTCCAATAATCTCCTCTGTCTATTAAACCTTATATTTAAAATCCTGATTATCTGCGTTC
>JAYEII010000174.1:11915-14629 GCA_034660015.1 Methanobacteriota archaeon
ATATTTAGGACGCAGATTAACGCAGAAAACTATTTCCCAACCCAGTTTATTATAAACTCGATAGAAGATTCCAATAATCTCCTCTGTCTATTAAACCTTATATTTAAAATCCTGATTATCTGCGTTCATCTGCGTCCAATTATCAAAAATTATTCTTTCTTGTGAAAATCTGTGTAATCTGAGGGGTTACATTCTTCTCAACGCTTCTTCCTTTAGCTTTTTCGCTCGTTTCTTTCCAACCCCAGGAACCATTTCCAACTGCGTTATATCTGCTTTTGCCACTTCTGCCGGGTTCTGGAATCCCGCGGAATGCAATCCCCTTGCGATTACCCTACCAACGCCTCTTATAGAAACCAAACCAAGCAGGTCGGTCTTAATACCGTGCCTTATCCTGTCCTTTAACATACTGAGTCGCGCGCGCATATTTTCAGCTTGAAGAAATTCTGCCATTCTCGACGCGGCGTAACACATCCATCCCAGAACATAGACATCGTTGTGTATTTCCCCGGGATATATTCCAAACTTCTCCTTCATCTCTGGGTACGTGCGTTCGCCAATCCATGCGTGTGCAACGATAGCACTGCCCAGCGCATAAGCGCCACCGTACAGCCATTCGATATTGTCGCTAAGGTTGGCTGCTATTTCCATCGAGGCTTTCACCTTCAGCGGAACCACCTCATCGCATTTGCATAAAAGCAGCAAGAGGTCGAAATCCGATATTTTTGTTCCTTTTTCCCTCTCCCAGGCATCCAAAGATAGTATGCCTTCTCTCAGCTCCAATGCGGACTTTGTAGACAAATACAGCCTTGAAGAAAGCATCCCGAAACCCGTAGCTTTTACTTCTTCTTCATTGCTCTTTGTTATGGTGATAAATCCTTCATCTGATAAATCCTCCAGTATGCCGTCCATCTGCGCTTTCACAAGTGCCATTTGAGTGCGGTTTTGATACGCATAGAAGGTACTGTCGAGGAATTCAAGGATGCTCGCCCTGTCCGTGCCTATGTGATTCGCACCCGCCACGATAGTTGCGAGAATCTGCTCGGTCATCGCTGCTGCTGAAAACTGCGATTCTGTGCGCTCCAAATCGCCATTTATGTAAAAATCCTCTATCTCTTCGCGCTCGTCCTCGCTCCTCGCAACGATAAGTCCTATTCCATATTTATCGTGTTCTGGTCTTCCTGCACGACCAAATACCTGTTTCACCCAGCACACGGGCATCGGTTCATTCCCACGTCCAAGCGTGAAGAACCTATAATTCCTGATTAAAACCATTTTTGCGGGTAGGGAAACGCCCATTGCCAGGGTTGGTGTACAGCAGATTACTTTTAATCCTGCCCCTTTGCTCCTGAAACTCTCTTCAATCGCTTTTCGTTGCGCTGGATGCAGCCACGAGTTATGATATGCGACACCATGCCTGACCAGGTCGCTGAGGTCGTCCACACCGATGTCCACGCGTTCCGCGAGTTCGCCCAGCTCCTTACTCGACACGGTCAGGTGTGCAGCAATTTTTCTTGCAAAAGAAGCCGAGCCTCTCTTTGTATTTACAAAAACAAGCACTTGCGAGCCCTCTTCCACTTCCTTCTCCACGCGTTCTATTATCTCGCGGTCGCCCTTTGCAGCCAGAAACACTTCCTCCTTTAACGGCACGGGTCTCCATTCAGAACGTATCAAGGATGCTTGCAGCCAGTTGCCTAACTCTTCTGCATTTGGTATCGTTGCCGACAGAGCAATGACCCTTACACGAGGATTGAAGCTCATAAACCGTGCCATTGCACCCTCTAACCTTGGTCCTCGTTTCTCATCCCCCAACACGTGCACCTCATCCACCACCACAACCGAAATCCGCCTTAACCAGGCAGGTTTTAGGCGTGTGAGCGAGTCCAGTTTTTCAAATGTGAGAATCACGATGTCATATCTCTCGAGATACCTCGAAGAACTTTCGTAATCGCCTGTTGATATGCCAACTTTTGCAATACCGCCGTATTTAGCCTTGAAATTCTGATATTTCTCGTATGCCAGGGCATTTAGAGGTACTGCATAAAGACATTTTCCCGAAGCATGCAAAATTGATTTTAACATCACCAATTCTGCTAACAGCGTTTTCCCGCTCGCCGTGGGCGAAGCGATGACGAAATTTTTGCCCGTATCGAGTAGTCCCGCTCGTATCGCCTCTTCTTGCGGCGGGAACAGTTCTACGTCGTTAGCATCAACAAAGACGGATTCCAGCCCTTTTAAATTCAAATCTGATAGTTTCATTGTATATAAAGTATATATTATATCAGTTTTAGATAACTAAACGGAAGGGTATGATATGAGAAATGACGAGGAAGCAAAAGAGAAAGAAGGGGAAGAAAACAAAATCCGCGGGCAGGTTTGGAGCAAGGTATGGCAGGAAAATAAGGAAAGCCATTACTGAGATAGAAAGTAAGACGAACGCCGCACATAAGTGCCCTAAATGTGAACGGTACTCGGTAGCAAGGAGAGGCACGGGTATATGGAAATGTTCAAAATGCGGTTTTACGTTTAGTGGTGGAACCTATATTCCGCAAACCACCATGGGTATTACCGCACAGAGGGCGATAAATAGGATGGTGGACCGAGGGATAGAGATAGAGGCAGAAGCGGGAACAGAATTGCCGGGAGGAGGGGAAGAATAAAGATGGCTTATTATTGTTTGCGATGCAAAAAAACGGTAGAGATAAAGGCAGGATACC
>JAYEII010000174.1:14729-16699 GCA_034660015.1 Methanobacteriota archaeon
GATGGTGGACCGAGGGATAGAGATAGAGGCAGAAGCGGGAACAGAATTGCCGGGAG
Organism: Methanobacteriota archaeon; assembly: GCA_034660015.1. GTDB lineage: Archaea > Halobacteriota > Syntropharchaeia > Alkanophagales > Methanospirareceae > QEXZ01. The sequence continues at coordinate 14,786 of JAYEII010000174.1, forward strand.
GAGGGGAAGAATAAAGATGGCTTATTATTGTTTGCGATGCAAAAAAACGGTAGAGATAAAGGCAGGATACCCAAGTGTAAGATGCCCGTACTGTGGTTATAGAGCTTTGAAGAAGGAAAGACCGACAGTCGTGGTGAAAAAACTAAAGGCAGAGTAAATAAACCACGAGATTTTACGAGATTAACCCCCTCACTTTTTCTTTTTTTAAAAAGAAAACCTATGCTAAAAGAAAAAACAAAAAAAGTTTATCAAAAAAACTGCTTCTTTGGTAAATTAATAAATAATCTCGTGATAATCTGTGTAATCTGGTGGTTAATACTTTTTGAAATGAACATCGAAGCGAAATTTGTGTTTCAGGATGAAGAAGCGGTAATAAAAACGATATACGAGTCAATACGTGAAGAAGAGGAGGGGGGAAGGGAGAAGGGGAACGAGGATAAAAGACGTTCTTTTGTTGATACTGCTCTTAACGGGAATGAATTAACCGTGTGTATCCGTGGAGAGGACATTGTAATAGTGCGAGCAGCGGCAAATACGTGGCTTCGATTGTTGAAAATCGCGGAGGAGATGGTAGCAGTGGTGGGCGAATATGGAAATTTAGAGCAACGTCAAATACCGCCAAATTCCAAGAAAATGGATTGTTGACACAGATTAACGCAGATTAACACAGACAGACGGCAAAAGGCAGCAATGTTAAACTCAAATAAATCCATGTCTTGACTTAAATAGAAGGAAGTTATAGACATTTTATATACAACAGGAAAAAGGGGATAAATTATGCGATTGTTGTGGTTTTTGAACGGGATACCGGTATTGGTGTTTCTACTGCTCGGCATCCTTATTCTTTTGGGTGTATTATGGCTGGTAATCGAATTCTTGCCTTATATCATCACCGCGATTGTAATTCTGATTGTGATTCTTGTTTTAGTGTATTTTCTGCGGAGGATTTTTAGCCGAGGATAAAATAAAAATGTCGTAATTGATTTTGTGGGGTGTTCTGGCACTTCGCAAACACGCATACCGTCAGGCGAAATTTCCCGCTGCCCTCAGCTCCTCCTCATCGTTCAGTAAAAGAGCAGGGTAGGGGTTCAATCTTAATTCCATTAAGCTATCGTCTCCACACAGAAGATGGATATCCGTCCTATATCACACCCGAAATTGTAATATCAGCAACGCTACGTAGACGCCAAGTGCTTTGGCATCGTTCTCTATCCATTCCTTCTCGAACCACGATACCGTTCCCTGCATCACTTATAGGTTGACCCTTTAAGTCTATTACTTTAACTTAGCTCGATCTAAACGAGCAAATCAGTAATTCTTTGGCAGCGCATGAGCTCTCTTTGTCGATAGGGATAAAAGGGAGATGAGGAGATGGGAGGAAGGGGTTTTGAAAGGCTGGTTATTTTCACTCCACTATACAAGCTTTGAGATATTTTTGTGCTAGAGGGGTTTTTCTTCGTTTCCGATTAGAAATATAGCTTCAAGGTACAAATAATCCGATAGCGAAAGTTTTATATGCTTATCCATTATTGGTATAGATATGTTTGTGAAGGGGCTCATTCTCCTGTCTTTGATAATGTTTTTGACATTTACACCTGCTTCATCAGCTGAAGAGCAATTGGACATATACATAGAATTCCCTGACTTTTATGAGATAAATGTTACTACTACGAGTTGTTGTAAAACAATAGGACTGGCAGGATTTAATTATACAGGATATGTTATCGTTGGAGCACCAAATAAAGAAGTGAACTTAACTAACAAAACTTTGGAAATTAAGTGCAGTCCAAGAGATACAGAGAATCTGGATCCAGATAGTACCATTTATTCATATAAGGATTTGGCTTGTGTTAGGATTCATGATACAATCCGTCTATCAGAAAAATTAAATGCGACATTATTAGGTGCAGGAGA